>DATMKR010000101.1:0-5276 GCA_035571115.1 Candidatus Acidiferrum sp.
GATGTGCTCGCCCCAAACGGCGCCATGCACATGATGGTCTACGCGCCGTACGGCCGGGCGGGAGTATATATGCTCCAGGATTATTGTCGCCGCCTTGGCATCGGTCACACGGATGCCGAAATCCGCGACCTCGCGGCAACACTCAAAGCGCTTCCGCCGGACCATCCGATTGCGCCGCTGCTGCGCAACTCGCCCGACTTCGCGAGCACCGCCGGGTTTGCCGATGCGCTGCTCCATCCTCGAGACCGCTCGTACTCCGTCCCGCAACTCATAGAGTTTCTCGACCGCGCCGAACTGGAATTCGGGCGCTGGCTGCGCCAAGCGCCCTATCTGCCGTGGTGCGGAGCGCTTGCGTCAGCGCCGCATCATTCCAAACTGATCGAGCTAACGGTGCAAGGACAGTATGCCGCGATCGAACTCTTCCGCGGAACGATGCTCCGTCACAGTGTCGTCGCTTACAGGAAAGATCGACTCGCTCAAAACGCCTCCATCGATTTCGAAAGGGACGCCTGGCTTCGCTACACGCCCATTCGCCTGCCCGACACGATCGTCGTGCGAGACCGGCTGCCGCCGGGAGCGACGGCGGTCCTGATCAATCGCAATCACAGGTATACGGACCTTTATCTCCCGATCGACGATCGACAGGAGCGGCTTCTAGAAGAAATCGACGGCGAGCACACCATCGCGGAGATCTGCGGCCAGTCGTGCGATTGCAATTTCGCACGCGACTTTTTCCGCCAACTCTGGCGGTGGGACCAAATCGTGCTCGATACCTCTGCAGCCGTCGGGTCGTCTTGATGCACCAAGGCTGGTTTGCGTGGGACGTGAGTTGGACGTGGGGCATCTCACTCATCGCGTGCACCGTAGCGCTGCACGTTAGCTGCGTCGTGCTTGCCGCCTTGGGATTGCGCAAGCTGCGAATCACGCGGAGGCAAGGAAAACACCCTCTCCTCGATACGACGGCCGGCGCCATCATCGTGATCGTAGCCGTCGCGTGGTTGTTGGCCGTCGCTCATGCTGCCGAGTGCACGATTTGGGCGACCGCCTACCTGCATCTCGGCGCGGTCGAGAGCCCGGCGGATGCGATGCTCTACTCGATCGATTCGCTGACGACTCGCGGCACGTCGGGCTTGGTTTTGCAGCATCACTGGCTCATGATGGGCGCGATCGAGTCCATCGACGGTTTGCTGCTTTTTGGCATCAGCACCGCATTTTTGTTTCACGTCATGCGAGCTTGGCTGCCGGACTTCATGGTGCGGCGCTCTTAGGCATTACGAACGGTCACCGCGAGGAACGCCGCACAGGAGAGGGTCACGATAGCCGTTACGGCCCAGCCGGCGTATGCGAGCCAGCCTTCGATCCGGTTCTCACCCATAACGTCGCGGTTTTGCGCGATCGCGACGAGGAGGCAGAGCGTCAACGGCGTCGCCAAGCCGCCCGCGACCGACGCCCAATAGAGAAGGCCGATTGGCGAAAATCCCGCAAATGCAAACGCCGCCGAGATGCCGAGCGATCCAAGAAGAACGCCGTAGAAGATTCGCGCCTGGCCAAGAGGCGCGTCGAGACTTCCACTCCAACCGAAGGTCTGAGTCACGACGTAGGCACTCGTACCCGCGAGAACCGGAACGGCAATGACGGCCGACGCCAGCAATCCAATCGCAAAGAGCGCCGTCGCCCAGCCACCGGCCAGTGGCGCAAGAGCGGCAGCGGCATCGGCCGCGGTTTGAACGGGTGTATGAGTCTTGCCGAGCGTCGCTGCCGTTGCGACGAGAATAAAGAAAAAACAGATCCCGGGTGCCAGCGCTCCCCATGCGGCGTCGGCCTTCATCGCACGAATCTCCGACGGCGTTGTGCCGCGCTCCGACACCTCGATCGACTCCCAGTAGTAGACGTAGCTCGTCAATGTCGTTCCCAAAAGCGCGAGCGCTCCGGTCGCGACGGGGACCGTGAAATCAAAATGCGGCGTCACGAGCGAACGCGCGAGCGCCGCCCAATCCGGCTTTGCGAGTACCGCGCTTATCCCGTAGCAAATAAAAATCAAGGGAAGAAACGAGAGAAGACGCTCGACGCGCAAATAAGATCTCGACACGAGGAGCCATGCCACGGCGACGGCAAACGGGAGTACGAAGTATTCTCGTGATATGCCGGTGACGAGTTTTAGCGATTCCGCGCCGGCCTCGAGGTCCGCGGTCAGCGTCATGAGGTTAACCGCCAAGACGGCGACGAGCGCCGGCAACGCCCATCTCAAACCATAGTGGCGGCGGATGGCGCCTTGAATGCTCGTGGGGCAAATCGCACCGATCGCGGCGGCGATGCTCTGGACGACGGCGATCATCGGCAGCAGCAGCACCAACCAGGAGAGAGCGTACCCCGTAACCGCACCAACAACGGCCAAGCTCGCCACCGTCGTCGGATCGGCATCCGAAGCGCCTGCGACGAGACCGGGGCCAAAACCGGCCGCTTTGCGAGTCATGAGATCCTTTCTTATTTATGGGGGCAAGGCATCCCCTAGGGCACGGCGTAACCTCCGCGCTATGGCAAGCGCAATTACAGCACGGGAGTTCAAGCTTCTGCTCAAGCCGGGGAGTTTCCAGACGAAACGGTCCGTGCTCGAGTTCAACAATCAATTAGCAAAGATGGCCGACGATCTCGGCGCCGAGTACGAAGGGTTCGATCGTGTGGATTCCGAGCTTCGCGAAGTGCGATTCTTCGATACGCCGGATGCGGTGTTCCGCAAGAACCACATCATTCTCCGGCTTCGGCGCGATCGATCGAGCGGTTGGCCGGACGAAACGTGGGAAGTGACATTCAAGCGGCGCTCTCCCGAGTTTCGCGAATCGGCCGATTTCGATGTGAACTCTTCGATGCGGGATCTGCCGGTAAAGTTGAAGTTCAAGGAGGAGATCATTCGCGGCGACGCCCCACGCACCATAAAGAGCATCTTCTCGAATAACTACATCGCCTACTACCCAGTCCAAAACTTTGAATTGCCGATGTCACGGATTATCGAGCTGTTCCCGGGCCTTAAAGCGCTCGACCTCGATCCCGCTGCGAAGGTCGGGGCGGTGAATAACGCGCGGGTCTTCGAGATTGGGGCAAGGCTTGGAATCTTTACCTTTGGCAAGAACGCGGTGGCCCACGCCGACCTCGCGGTCTGGACTCGCCCCGCTACCGACAGATTCGACGTGTTGGTTGCGGAGTTTGGCTGGTCGTATCACATGCGCGGCGAGGCCGCTAAGGAGCAGAAAGTTCACGAGGCTGCGGACAAGTTCTTTAAAGAAATCCAAGAGCCGCTGCTAGACGGACTCTTCGACGGCACGACTAAAACGGCACTCATCTACGGTTATGCCGAGGAATGAAGCGATGAAAAGCGAGCGCCCGTAAAGGACGCTCGCTTCCCGGTGATTCGGTAGTTACGCGCCGGCGGCGTGCGCGGCCGCGGCCTTTGCGATCTGAGCCTTGACCTCCTCGAGGTTAAACGACGCGCCCTTCTGCATGGGTGGGAACTCGATCGCCGTTTGCGCCATTTTTGCAACAACCTCTTGCACGAGCACGAAGCGCCAGAACTGGTAAACGAAGAAGTGGTAGAAGTTTAGCGAACCGGCCATGCCCGTCCGTTCGAACGGGTCGAGTCGGAGGTTGACGAGAATCGGCCAATCCACTTTCACCGTGCCGCCGAGCCAGCCGCCGGGCTGGTCGATGAAGCGGTACTTGTAGTCGTTCACGCGCACCGCGCCGAGCGTGCTTTCGGCGAAGTAGAAGATTTCGTGCCGGTTCGACGGACCTTTTCCGGTTATCAGATCTAATTGATTGTAACCATCGAGGTGCACTTTGTAAGTCCGGTCACCGAGCTGCTTTCCTTGTTGTAGCTCGGCAACGATATTCGGGTTTCCGGCCGCGGCGACGAAGGTCGGAAACCAATCCAGACCTGAGAAGATTCCGTTCTCAACCTTGCCGGCGGGAATCTTGCCTGGCCAACGCGCTATGCACGGCGCGCGAAAACCGCCCTCGAGCACCGTCCCTTTGCCGCCGGCGAAAGGCGTCTGCCCGCCATCCGGCCACGTGAAATTCTCGGTGCCGTTGTCGGTCGTGAACACGACGATGGTATTCTCGTCCAGACGGTCGTCTTTTAGCTTCTTCATGACTGCGCCGACGATGTCGTCGAGTTGCGCCATTCCCGCTTCCGATTCCGACCAACCGTTTTCCGGGGTGCGCATGCTTTGATACTTCTTGGAAAGATGCGTCACAACGTGCATGCGTGTGGGATTGAGCCACACAAAGAACGGCTTGTTGGCCGCCTTGGCTCCGTCGATAAACTTGAGAGCGTAATCGAGGATCTCGTCGTCGACGGTTTCCATGCGATCGGGGTAAAGCGTTCCGGCATCCTCGATCCGCTGCTTGCCGACCTTCCCCCAGCGTGGGTCGACCGTCGCATCGTCCGTATCCGTAGCCCAAGAGTGCAGCATGTTGCGCGGACCGATCTTATCTTTGAGGGCTTGCGGGTAGTTAGGATGCGCCGGGTCTTCCATGGCGTCGAGATGATAGAGGTAGCCGAAGAATTCGTCGAAACCGTGAACGGTGGGTAGATACTCGTTCAAATCACCAAGGTGATTCTTACCGAACTGGCCCGTTGCGTATCCCATCGCGCGGAGAGCCGTTGCGATGGTCGGCGCTTGCGCCGGCATCCCGACCTTCGCGCCGGCCTGACCCACGGTGGTCAAGCCCGTTCGTATCGGTAGCTCACCGGTGATAAAATTCGCGCGGCCGGCCGTGCAGCTGGCCTCGGCATAGTAGTCGGTGAATCGTATTCCTTCAGCGGCGAGCCGATCGAGATTCGGCGTTCGAGCCGCCATCATTCCCTGATGGTAGGCTCCGATGTTAAACCAGCCGATGTCGTCGCCCATAATGGCGATGATATTGGGTGCACTTTGAGCAGGCATAGCCGGCTCCTTTCCCGCAAGCGCGAGCGAAAAGTTGAGGTCATTCCTTATCAGTGTGGTCGATAGGTAGATTAGTTTCGCTACCTCAAATGGGCCTTCTTTTGATACTCCCGTACCTGTGGAGCAACCTTAACAGTCATGAGAAACAGGAACGGCTCACGGTCGCCCGACGATTCTGGCCCGACTTAGCGGGAGGGGGGCGACGTAGCCCAGGCCGCGAAGCAGCCGCTTTCCGCTTGAGGAGACGCGCTGATGAACCCGGAAAAGATCGCCGCGATCGTGATGCTGGTCTCGGTGATGCTAAGCGCCGGACTGGAGATCAACGTCGAGCACTTG
>DATMKR010000102.1:0-8467 GCA_035571115.1 Candidatus Acidiferrum sp.
CGACGTAAAGAAGCGCAGGCCGCGGCTGTCGAGCCCGCGCAATAACACCATGCGTGCGGAGGGGCGATCGTTCGCGCCGGCGGTCGCCAAGCACATCGCGATCGCCTCAATGCGATTTGCGCCGCCCGCCCGTTCGATCCACTCCGTCAGCCGTACGATCGGATCGTCGCTCACGGGTACCGCCCCAACCCCAAACCGGCTAAAAACGCGCACGCCATTCCCAACGCGCCCGCGACTGCGAACTGCAGCGATGCGTCGATGGCTTTGCGTTGCAGCGACGTCGTTCGTCCGAGAGTGGAGAGCGCGTCGCGCAACTCGGTCGCATTCTCGACTCGCGCGTAGGCGCCGCCGCTAGCCTGCGCGTAACCGCGCAGCGCGTCCTCGTCGATCGTGGCCTCTTCGTTTGTTCCCGGAATCAGGCCGCCGTTCTGGGTGCCGATCCCGACGGTGTAAACCGGAATGTGCTGGCTACCCAGCCGCTGCGCAACTTCCATGGGATCGTTCCCGCTATTGTTAACGCCGTCCGTAATGAGGACGACGGCGCGATGGCCGTTGCGCGGCAGCATGCGTGCGGCAAGCGCGAGTGCGTCGCCGATTGCGGTGGCACCGTTTGGCGGGGGAATTTGATCGAGCCCCGAGAGAATGGCTTGATGATCGGCGCTTAGCGGCACGACGACTCCCGCCGCGCCGGCGAACGAAATTATTCCAATCCTCGTACCCGACGGGCTCTCGGCGATGAAGGCGCGCGCGGCGGCCTTTGAGGCCTCCGCACGCGTCGGAAAGACGTCGGTCGCAGCCATGGATCCGGAGGTGTCGATGCAGATGAAAACGCTGCCGTCGTGCGCCGGAAGCATGAGCTGCAGGTGCGGACCTCCCACGCCGAGGACGAGCGCCGCGAAGGCAACGATCCAAAGCATCTGCAACGCTCGGGGGATCCAGGTTCTCGGCTTCGCCGCGTTCATGAAGAACGCGATGTTTGAATAGGCCAGGTCTTGCGTCGTGGCGCGCCGCTGTAACATCCCGTAAAGAGCCGCAAAAACGATGAGGGCGACGACCCCGAGCCCGAGGCGCAGCGGATGGTCGATCGTCACGACCGTAATCCAAAGGCCGCCGCCAGCGACGCACTGCCCTCTTCTTCTCGCAGGATCCCGGTGCGCCAGTTCGCCGCTTCGAAACGCCGTAGCAGCGAAGCTTCGCGTGCGCGAACGGCTGCGTGATATGCCGCCCGTTCCCGCGCCCCGATGTAGCCTCGCGCCGCTCCGCCTTCCGCACCGCGTAAACGAACGATGCCTGCGAGAGGAAGCTGCTCGTACCACGGGTCGCGCGCGATCAACGCGGTGCAGTCGAATCGCGCGCCGAGCCCCGCGAGCTCGCGATCCAAGGCTGCGTCGAGATCGTACCAGTCGGAGATTGCCAGGAGTGCCGTTCCTCGCGGCAGCGCGGCGTAGGCCGTCCGCATGGTTCGCGTCAAATCGAACTCACCGGCATCATCGCGCAACGCGACGGCGCGACGGGACCCTCGCTGCAGCGCCGCCGGGGTAATGGAGCCGCCGGCGACACGAATGCAGCGATCCTCGGCGGTCGCAGCGGCGAACCACTCGGCCAGCGCCTCGCGTGCCGCAGTCAGCAACGGCTGCTTTCGGCCGACTTGCATCGACGGCGAGGCGTCGAGGATCGCTGCGAGCGTCAGCGTCACATCTTCGAGTACGACGCGCGTCTGAAGCTCCCCCGAGCGGGCGGTCGAGGCCCAATCGATCCGCCGCACGTCGTCGCCGGGAACGTACCCGCGCAACTCCACGAACTCGTAACCGTCGCCGCGAAAGATCGTCGGCGATCCGGCCCCGAAATGACGCGGCCGCCGCCGCGCTCGCAACAGCGCGTCGCGAATCGTAATCACGGCGCAGGAATCGCGGCGATCATCGCGTCGATGACGACGTCGGCGTTCACGTTCTCCGTCGCGAGCCGGTAGTTGAATCCGATGCGGTGGCGCAACGCCGGTGCGGCGACCGCGCGTACGTCATCCGGCAGGGCAAAATCCCGTCCGTCCAGGAGCGCACGCCCGCGCGCCAAGAAGGCCAGTGCGAGCGTCGCCCGAGGGCTCGCACCGTAGTCGATCAGCTCCGCCGCTTTCAGCGAGGCGCCCCCGGCGGATTTCACGGCGACGCTCTGCGCGGCCCGAGTGATCGCGACCAGATCCACGATATAGCGCTTGAGCTTTTCGTCCACGTGCACCGCGTGTGCCGCGGCGCGCCATGCGCGAACGTCGTCGAGCGTCGCTACGCAGCGGACCGGCTGGGTATCGGCCATCGCGAAACGGTCGAGAATCTGCAACTCTTCTTCGCGCGTCGGATAGCCGACGTTGATCTTCATCAGGAAGCGATCCATCTGCGCGATCGGCAACGCGTAGGTGCCCTCGGAGTCGAGCGGATTCATCGTCGCCATGACCACGAATGGATCCGGAAGCGCATGCGATTGCGGCCCGATGGTTACTTGGCGCTCCTGCATGGCTTCGAGCAATGCCGACTGCACTTTCGCGGGGGCACGATTGATCTCGTCGGCGAGCACGACGTTGGCGAAAATAGGACCGAGGACCGTAGCAAAGCTGCTCTCGCGCTGATCGAAAATACGCGTTCCCACGATGTCGCTCGGCAAGAGATCCGGCGTAAACTGAATGCGCTTGAAATCGCCTTCCAGCGCGGCGGCCAACGAGCGGCAAGCGAGCGTTTTTGCCAAACCGGGCGGCCCTTCGAGTAGCACGTGCCCGTTGGAGAGCAGCGCGAGCAGCAGCGCCTCGAGCACGCCCTCTTGCCCAACGATGGTCTTCGCGAGCGCCGCGCGCAGATCGCCGGGTTGGCGCGCGACCGTCACGCCAGCGACTCCGCATAGCGTTCGAGAGCTCCGACGGCGTCATCAACCGCGGCCGCCAGATCTTGATCGTAGGTAAACGCGCTGCGTTCGAGCGCGACGAGCAAGTCGCGCAACGGACCTTCGCCGCAGCCCGGCCGGCGCAGCACATCGCCTAAAGTTTCGCCTTCGGGCGCACCGATGATGCGCCACACCGCGGCGCGAACGCGAACCGCAGCTGATCTGGTACGCTCGGCGCGAAGCACGAGGAGCGCATCCTCGATTTGATGCCGGCGCCGCTCGGCTTCGCTGGGAACCCGTTGGTAGGATACGGGCTCCGCAGCTGGTGCGGGAAGCGGGGCGACGGGCGCGCGGCGACGGAGAAGGAAGATCGTAAGAAGCGCGGCTCCCACTAACAGCGCGAGCCAAAGCAGTGCCGCAAAGATCTTGGCGATGTGAAGAAGTAGCCCGGCGGCGACACCGGAGGCAATGCGCGTCGCCGACGAGCGGACCGAGAGCGGCAGGTCGTTGGTAAACCACTGCTTCGGTCTGCCGTCCCGCGCGTCAATCGCTTGAAGCGTTGCAGGCGCAATCGTAAAGCGCCCGGCGGCATGGACGACGACGGTGACGACCTCCCGGTATTGCGTCCCCCGAGGGTCGGTGACCGTCTGGCGTTCGTCGCCGAGCAGTTCGAGCTGTGCGAGCATCGGAAGCTGGAGATTGTTGATTGCGCTGACGCGTTCGCGAACGTGGAGGGTGACGACCACATGAAAGGGTTGGTCGACTTGCGGCTCCATCGTGTCCGCCGTCAGCACGAAGGCCTGGACGGTCAAGCGCTGCAGCGTCTGACCCCGCCCGGCTCCCGCGGAGGCGAGGGACGCGACGGCGGCGAGAACTAGCGGCGCGGTAAGTTTTCGAGCCATTGCGCGAAGAGATGACGTGCGTCGAAGGGTCCGGGAGAGGCCTCGGGATGGAACTGGACGGCCTCAATGGGCAACGTGCGGTGCGCGAACCCCTCGTTCGTGCCGTCGTTGAGATTCGTCATCGTCGCCTCCAGTTCGTCCGGCAGCGAGCGCGCGTCCACCGCATAGCCATGGTTGTGCGCGGTTACGATCACGGTGCCGGCACGCAGCTGCATCACCGGTTGATTCCCTCCACGGTGCCCGTAAGGCAATTTATAGGTTCGGGCGCCGCACGCGATGGCGAGGAGCTGGTGGCCGAGGCAAACGCCGAAGAGCGGTTTGCGTCCGACCAGATTGCGCAGCACCTCGATCGTCTCCACCAAATCCGCCGGATCGCCGGGACCCGGTGAGATCACGACGGCATCGGGATCGTACGCCAACACTTCTTCGGCGGTTACGTCGTAGGGAACGACCGTAATGTGCGCGCCGAGTGCTTGCAGTTGCTGCAGAATAGCGCGTTTGACGCCGCAGTCGATGAGCACGATCCCAATGCCCTTTTCCGGCCCCTGCGAGAAGACTTCTCGCGTCGCCACACTTGGCACGAGCGACTTCGTGTTCGCGCTCCGAACGAACTCCGTGAGCTTGCGTTCGGCGTCATCGAGCGCGGCCTCGCCGGCAGCGAGCGCGGCCCAAATAGTTCCGTGCTCGCGCAGTGCAATTGTAATTGCGCGGGTATCCGCACCGATCAACGCCGGCACGCCGTACTCGTCGAGCCACGACGGAAGGCTTTGCTTTGAGAGATAGTGCGACGGCTTATACGCGATCTGCTTGATCACGGTTCCCGCGGCACACGGCCGCCGAAACTGCGCAGCGGTTCCGGAAATGCCGTAGTTTCCGATCATCGGGTAGGTGAACGTCAGAATTTGCCCGGCGTACGAAGGGTCGGTCAAGGCTTCTTCGTAGCCGGTCATGCCGGTATAAAAAACGGCTTCGCCCAGCGCAATGCCCTCCACGCCGAGCGCGCGACCATCAAAGCGGCTGCCGTCGGCAAGGAACAACGCTGCCGGAATCTGCGAAGCCATCACCCGGCCAGCTCCGGCACGCAATAGCGCAGGTCTCCGCCGACGATGGTCGCGAGCACTTTGCGGGGCAGGCGGCGTCCCGCAAACGGCGTCGACTTTCCCTTCGACGCAAAGTTTGATGGATCGACGATCCATGGGCGTTCGGCGAAAATCGTCACGTCGCCCGGCGCTCCGGGGCGCAGCGTACCGCCGTCGATGCCGAGAATTCGCGCGGGGTTCGTCGATAGCAGCTCGACGAAGCGCATTATGGGTAAATCCGGCAACGCGCCGGCGTAGGCGCCGACCGCGATCTCCAATCCGGTAAACCCCGGAGCGGGGTTGGCGGCATCCAGTTTCTCCGCTTCGGTATGCGGGGCGTGGTCGCTCGCCAGCGCATCGATCGTTCCGTCACGTACGCCTTGCCGCAGCGCCGTTACGTCGGCCTGCGAACGCAACGGCGGATTAACGCGTGCGGCGGGACCGATCTCGCGAGCATCGACGGTCGTAAAGGTGAGATGGTGAGGCGTCGCCTCGCAAGTAACGGGTGTACCGCCCGCGCGCGCTGCTCGCACCAGCTCCAACGCATCGCGCGTCGAGAGGTGTGCGAGATGCCAAAGCTTGCCGCTCTCCGCGGCTATCAGGAGATCGCGGGCGACGATTCGATCTTCGGGCTCGCAGTGCGAGATAAAAACGCCGGCGATGCCGGATGCGCGCAACGCAGCCGCGCGCAGAACGCCGGCGTCAGCCACCGTATCGCCATCATCCGAAAAGCCCACGGCGCCGGCTGCCGTCAACGCTGCAAAGTCGCACGGCTCGCGCCCTTCGCGACCAACGGTGATCGCGCCGATTGGGTAAACGCGGCAGCGTCCGCAACGTTGCACGCTCTGCGCCAGCCAGTCCAGCGTCGCCGGGGCATCGAGCGCCGGATTCGTGTTCGGCATGCAGGCGACGCTGCTGAACCCTCCGCGCACCGCAGCCTCCGTTCCGGTAGCGATCGTTTCCTTCTCTGGAAAGCCGGGTTCGCGCAAGTGAACGTGCATGTCGACGAAACCTGGTGCGACCACCGCTCCCGCGACGTCCAGCACGGTTTCGCCTTCACCGGGTTCGAGGTGCTCGCCGATCTCCGCGACGATTCCGTGGCGGATTCGCACGTCGCGCACGGCATCGAGCAACATTACGGGATCGACGACTCTGCCGCCCGCGATGAGGAGAGTCGTCATTGAGGACCTTACAGGCTTCTCGCGTTGACGAGCAGATCCAGGACTGCCATCCGGACCGCCACGCCGTGGTGCACTTGACGCGCGTAGCGCCAGCCCGCGAAATCCAGCACGGAATCGTCGAGCTCCATTCCACGATTGTACGGGCCGGGGTGCATGACGATCGCCTCTTTACGCAAGAGGCCGAGCCTGCGGCGATCGAGCCGGTAGCCGGCGACGTACTCTTCATCGGAGATCGGCATCGCAACGAAGCGCTCGCGTTGAATGCGCAGCAAAATGACCGCGTCGACGTTGGGCAGGACGGCGTCGAAATCGCGCTCGACGCGAACGTTCTCGCCCGCATACGTGCCCGGCAGGAAGCCCTCCGGCCCGACCAGCACGACGGTCGTCCCGAGCCGCGAGAGCCCGAGGATTGCCGAATGCGCGACGCGGCTGTGAAGAACGTCACCGACAATCGCAATCGCTCGCCCTTTGAGGTCGCCGAACTCTTCGATGAGCGTGTAAATGTCGAGCAGCGCTTGCGTCGGGTGCGCGTGCGTGCCGTCGCCCGCGTTGATGACGTGACCGTCAAACCCTAAGGCGAGGCGCTGCGGAAAGCCCGCCTCCGGGTGGCGCACGACCAAGACCGAGACCCCCATCGCGCCGAGCGTAATCGCGGTGTCTCCCAGCGTTTCGCCCTTGCTCGTGAGGCTCAGGCCGCGCGGCACGAGATTGACGACGTCGGCCCCCAATCGCAGTTCGGCCATGTTGAAGGATGTGAACGTCCTCGTGCTCTCTTCAAAGAACATGTTGACGCACGCCTTGCCTGCCAGCCGTCGTCCCGGCGCGGTTTGTTCGAACGCCGCGGTTTGCTCGAAAACTTGGGCGATCTCTTCAGCCGTCAGATCGTCCAGATCGATGAGGCTACGGCGGATCCGCATCGGCGTGTCCTAATATCGTCACTTCGTCGGAAGCGCTGACTTCGGGCGCGAGTTCGACCTTCACTCGTTGACTCGCTGAGGTCGGCGTAAAGCGGCCAACGTAATCCGGCTGAATCGGAAGTTCCCGCAATCCGCGATCCACCAGAACGCACAGCCGAATCGCAGCCGGACGCCCGAGATCGGTCACGGCGTCCAGTGCCGAACGGATCGTTCGCCCGGTGTACAACACGTCGTCGACGACGATGACGACCCGGCCCGAGACGTCGACGGGAATTTGCGAATCCGGCAGCTCGTGCGTCACGCGGTCGTCGCGGTAGAGATTGATATTTAGAAAACCGAGGGCGGGTCTGCACCCGCTGATGCGCTCGATCTCCGCCGCGAGCCGCACGGCCAGCGCCTCCCCACCGCGCCGTACGCCCAATACGACGAGTCCCTCTTGAGCCTGGTTCGGTTCGACGATCTCGTGGGCGAGCCGCGCGATGATTCTTGCGATCTCGTCGCTGCGCGCCAAGACACGGCGCGCGGCCGTCGCCGTCATGCTGGTTCCTTCAAGGCGCGCAATGCCGCTTCGACTCGCGCCAACTCGCTTCGATAGGCTTGCAGCTTTTCGCGCTCCTTGGCAACGATCTCCGGAGCCGCCCTTGAGACGAAGGATTCATTGCCCAACTTCTTCTCGCCGCGGTCGATTTCCGAAAGCAAATGCCGTACCTCCTTGCCATAGCGTTCTTCCAACACGCCGTGCGGCGCTCGCACGGTGACGGCGCCCAGGGCCTCGTCGAACCCCTCACTCGTCGCAGCCGATCGCTCGATCGTAGCCACGCAGAAGAGAGCGAGGAGCTGCGCCATTTCCTCAGGCACGTTCGCCGGAACCAGGAGCGTCACTCGCTCTTTCGGAGCCATGCCCAGCTCCGCCCGCAGATTGCGCACTCGTTCGACCGCGCGCTTGAGAGTCTCAAAGTCCCGCGCCTCGCTTTCGAAGGCCGGAATCTCGAGCGGGTCGGGCCAGGTCGCCGTTACTATCGTCGGTCCGTCGTGCGGCAAAGCGAGCCAAATCTCTTCGCTGATGAACGGCGCGATCGGATGCAGCAGCCTCATTGCGTTATTCCAAACGAAGGAGAGCACGGCTGCCCGACTCGAGTAATTGCCGGGTGCCTTTGTCGCTTCGACGTACCAATCGCAAATCTCGTACCAAAGGAAGCGCCAGACGCACTCGGCGGCACCCCCGAAATCGTACGCGTTGAGGAGCTCACCCATCCGCACGGCGGTCTCGCGAAGGCGGGTAAGAACCCACCGGTCGGCCGGTGTCAATGCAGCCGTAGCCGGCAGGGTCATCGCCGAGGGCAAGCCTTCGGGCAGCGCAAGCATGTACCGCGTTGCATTCCAAATCTTGTTGTTAAAGTTGCGTGCCTCTTCGCAACGCGACTCTTGATAGCGAACCTCCTGGCTCTCGAGACGCATCTGCCGAAGGATCGAGAGGCGGAATGCGTCCGCGCCATACTTCTCCGCAAGCTCCATTGGATCGA
>DATMKR010000103.1:0-15165 GCA_035571115.1 Candidatus Acidiferrum sp.
ATGGGACTGCAATTACAGTCTCCACGGGCAGGGCCCGATCGCCAGTGCCGGCGCATTGATCCTGGTCACGGCGCAGGGCACGCTCGATCAACAAAGTGGACGATATCTCAAGGCGACCTCCAAGCAACGCATCGTGTGGGACCCCGTTCTAAAGGTTCCGGCGATCGTAAACGACGTGCGCACGCACATCCCCATGAGAAGCGTCTATAGCAACGACTCGATCGAGCTGAAGCTGACGAAGGATTCAAAGTCCAAGACGTAACTCGGCGCAAGTACTGCATTATCAAGCAACCTGCCGCCACCCAGTAGGCGGCCCCAAAGTGAAACTTGGCGCGACCGCGGTGCATTAAACCGATACACCACTACCAAAGAGGATACTATGAATTTAACGACCGAAAAACCGCGTAGCGCCAAGGATAAACTCGCCGGGCTCGTTTCGCTCAAACGCGTCATCGACAAGGCGAAAGCGCACAACGAAGGCCAGTTGGGGGAATACGATTACGACTGTCCGCACGACAAGCCGCTCTTCGAGTTCCTGGGCACGAACGGGGACGAGTTCGCGCGCAAGGTTGAGGAGCTCGTCACCGATGACGCTATCGCAGAGTGGGTTCGGACGGAGTTTCTCTCCAAGAAGACCCCCGAAGAGATCGCAAAGTTTAACGACGAGCGGATGCACTGGCACCCCGAGCCCGGCTCGCACGCGGCCCACTACTTCGAAGACCTTCGTTCAAAAATCGCACCAGATCAACCGAACGTCGTGACGTGGTTCGACCTTCTGGATCTCGACGAAGGCCGTCCCGTCCCGAGCCCGACGAGCCTGAACTAGGGCCGTCCTTCGACAGGCTCAGGATGACATTTCCTTCGACAGGCTCAGGATGACATTTCCTTCGACAGGCTCAGGATGACATGAGTGCGCTCATGACACGGTTTCGCGCAAGTGACGGCGCCGAGCTCGCGTATCTCGAACAAGGGTCGGGCGATGTCCGACTCTTGTTCGTTCACGGCTGGCAAGCCGATCACACTGTCTGGGACAACGTCATCTCCGCGCTTCGCCCGGGCGTGCAGAGCGTTGCGGTGGATTTACGCGGCAGCGGCTCGTCAAACGGCGCCCGCGGTCCGCACAATCTCGAGCGATTTGCGGCCGACCTCCGCGAACTCGTCGACGCGCTGGGTACCGCTCCGGTCGTCATCGTCGCTCATTCGATGGGAGCGACCGTCGCTCTGCGTCTGGCCCTTGATGCGCCCGAGACGGTTAGCGGGTTGATCCTCGTCGCACCGGTGCCGGCGAGCGGCGCCGGCTTTTCACCAAAAGGCGCCGACTACTTGCGCGCAACTGCCGGCGATCCGGTCGCTGCGCGCAAATGGCTATCGGCCATGTTCGCAGGTGAGCGGGACGCGACGGTTCTCGATCGGGTCTGCGGCGCGGCTGCAAAGACGCCGCGGGACGCCGCGTTGGAAGGTTTTGAATCGTGGGCGAATGCGGATTTCGCAGAAGCCACGCGAACGATTTCCGCGCCGGCGGTCGTCATCGCGCCGGAGCGCGACAATCCCGAGGTGTACCAACGCAAAGTCGCGGCACTGCTTCCCAACGCGCGCTTCGTTCTGCTTCCCGATTCCGGGCATTATGCGATTTTAGAACGGCCCGCGGAGATCGCCGCGATAATCGCTGACATGCAAGAAAGAATGATGGATCCCCTATGAGCGATCTGGTTGCACGCACTTGCGTGCCGTGCCGCGGCGGCGTCCCGCCATTGACCGACGATCAAATCGCGCCGCTACTCGCACAAATTGCCGCCGACTGGTGCGTCGTGGAGCGATCCGACCCCAAGCACGGAACGGTAAAGATCCTCCGGCGCGGCTATCGCTTTAACGATTTTGCGCAAGCGCTGCGTGCTGCCGTCCTCGTCGGCGAAATGGCCGAGGAGCAGCGGCATCATCCCGATCTCCACGTCTCGTGGGGTCGTCTCGAAGTTGAAATCTGGACGCACAAGATCGGCGGGTTAACCGAAAGCGACTTTATCTTCGCCGCAAAATGCGACGCCCTCGTTAAGCCCGCAAGAGATCGATAGCTATTTCTAGGTCGAGGGGCAGCGGCATCGCGCCCTCGGCGATGCAGGCCAGATTACCGGCCCACTCGGGCCGGCTTTTCATTTGCTCTGGCGGCATTACTGCGAACCGCGGCTTTTCGAGCTCCTTAGCAAAGCGCATCGTGTACATCGCTCCACCTCCGATCTCCGAGCAGATCAGCACAATGGCCCGCGCATGCTCGGCCTGAAGGCGATCGCGCTCGATCGACGATTCCGGCGAAGCCGCAGTACGCGGAGGAAGAAGCGTCGCGACTGCTCCACCTCCAGCGACGATCGCGTTCTCGAGTTCGGCGTGCGCGGGCGGCTCGGTTGCGCCAAACCCATATCCCACGAAGGCAACGGTCGGCGCGCCGGCACTCAAGGCGCCGCGATGCGCAGCGACGTCAATGCCGGGAGCAAGCCCGCTAATGATCGGCTCGCCGAGCCTACGCGAGAGGTCGTAGGCAAACGCTGCCGCTCCCGCCGGCGGCCTCCGGCTGCCGACGATCGCGATGCCACGCCTTGGAAGAGTCCCTCGAACGTACAACGTCAGCGGTCCATTTGATCAGGAACGAGTTCGTTCCCATTAAAGCCCTGGAGCCACCGCAGGAATATTAGGCTTGCCTAAGTATCTTGTGAGGCATGCTTAAATGGCCGGCGGTCCTTTGGGCCGCGCTTCTCGTGGGCAACCCGATGGCGGCCGGCGCGATTCCGCTCTTCGCGCATCAGTACGGTGTGACGTGCGAAAAGTGTCACTCGGTAATTCCACACCTCAATCAGTTCGGCGCGGCATTCTTGGCCTACGGCGAACGCTTTCCCGGCGTCTCGTCGGGCCCGGCATTTCCGCTTTCCGTGAAGACGAATCTCGTCGATTCGAGCGAGTATCAAGGCGACGGGCCCAACGGTGCCGGACTGCCGAAAGCGATCGTCGACGAGGTCGAAGCTTTTACGACTGCGACGATTGGGTCGCGCGCGAACTTCTTCGTCGAGCAATACGTGGTCGACGGCGGCGAGCCAGGGCTCTTGCGCGACGCGTGGATCAGTGACCGCGTCAATCCGTGGGAGGCGCGCATTCCAATTTATCTGCAGGGCGGCCAGTTCACGCTCCCGTTACCGGTCGATCCCGAGACCTTCCGTGACTCATACCAAAACTACACGCCCTACGTGCAAACGGCGGGCACGAATCCGTTCGACTTCTTCGATCCAAAGCTAGGGGCGCGGCTGGGCATCGGCGATCCGCTGCGCGGCCTAAATCTCCAGCTTTTCGCCGGACCGGGGTACGACCGTGAGAGCGACCTCGCACCGACCGGCGTCGATACCGAAACCTATCTGCAGGATGCGATGGGAGCGTTCACCCTAAGCGCCTTTCGCTATGACGGACTGCGACCGACCACCCTCGGGCCGTTCGACCGCTTCGAGCGCAGCGGCTTCGGTTTTACGTACGGCCAATGGACGCGCTTCTCGAGCGAGGCCGTCCTCATTGACGGATCGGACTCCAACTGCGTGACCCCGCATATCGGGGAGTGCACGTCGAACGGGGGATTCGAACAGCTCCGGTACGCCTTCAACCGACAGCTTTTCGTTGAGGCGCGCTACGAAGGAACGGCCGATTCGAGCGGCGGCTTCCAACGCGATGGCGTGCTCCTGGGCGGTTACGGACCAACCGAAAACACGCGTCTCACGGTCGAGGACGTCATTTCTCACCAGCCTCAAACGAATAACACAATGAATGCGCAGTTCAGCATTGCGTACTGAGCGCAGGGCGACGTTCGCTCGCCTCGCGCTTGCGTGCGCGCTGCTTGCAGCGGCGCCCAGCCCGCGTGCGATCGATATCGCCAAGTCGAGCGCACAGTTTAGCGTGGCGCACATTTGGGTCGAACGTGTTACCGGAACCGTCCCGGTCCTGGGCGGCGCCGTGTCGCTAGAGCCCGGCTCCGTGATTCCGCAGAGCGTCAACGCCGTACTCGACGCGACGCGCATCATTACCGGCGAGCCGGACCGCGATCGGTCGCTTGAGTCGCCGGACTTCTTCGATGCCGCGAAGTTCCCGCGATGGACCTTCGCGAGCACGCGGATCGTTCCAAAGGGTCCGGCCTCGTTCGAGATAGACGGCGATCTCACAATCCACGGCGTGACGCAGCCGGAGCGGCTCGACGTCACTGCGAGTGGCGATCCGCTGCATCCCGAGTATCGCGCGAAGGCGCAGATCGACCGTCACGCGTTTGGGATGCTCCGAACGCGGCTGGATCCGACAATCGGCAACACCGTGGACGTCACGCTGGATATCGTATTGGAGTGAGGTTTCCCGTCAGCTGTTTAGGGCAGCGGTCGCCTGCGCGATCGCATTCAAAGCTCGGACGAGCGCCTTTTTTATCGTGTCCGGATTGCCGCTAGCGTATGCGATCTCGGGAAAGCTCGTGAAGACGCGGTCGATCGTGTGGTAGTAGGAGTTCTGCAGTAAGCCGTCACGTACGAAGAAAGCGTCCCGCGATGCCTGCTCTCGCGCGGCCAGCGATCGCATTGCCGTCGCGTCGCTTTGTGCCTCCGCGCGCTGCATCGCGACGTCGGTTGCATGCGCCGCGGCTCGGTACGCCTCGAGCGCCGGACGCAGCTCGCTAAGCGTCACCGTGCCATTACTGCGCGTCAGGGCCGCGACTTGCAACGGCGTGAGATCCTTGAGCAGCTGCGCCGGAATCTCTTCGATTCGTAACGGCTCGACCGTTGCATTGGCCGCCCGCATCGCCTGGATGCCGGTGACTTGAGCCGTGATGACGGCCTGCTTGAGGCCGGGATCGTACGTGCGCAACCCGTCGAGGTTGTCTTCGGCGGTGTGATGGGCTCCGAACGAGCCATAATAGCCGTTACTCGTGCTCGGTACGCCGAGCATGTACGCGAAGTTCTGATGGTCGGACCCGCCGACCATCGCGTTGAGCAGCGGATCGACGCGCTGATCGCGCATGCCGAGCATGCCTTTGCCGTCAACCGCCGGAACGACGTCGCATATCTGTTTCATGAAGGCGAAGAGCCCCGGCGAGGCGCTGACGACAAAGGGGTCGCCGGTCGTGAGCTGGTCGGTATTGATATATTGAAAGACGCTTGTGCGCAGTTGCGGCCCGTTCTCGTAGATGTAGGCCGCCGATCCGTACAGCCCTAGCTCGTGTCCGTCCCACGACGCAAACTCGATCGTACGCTTCGGGCGCCAGCCTTTCGCGGTCAGCTCGTGGAACGCGTCGGCGTCTTGCAGCAGGACGGTCGTGCCGCTTCCGGGATCGATGGCCCCGAAGGTCATCGCGTCGCGGTGGCTCCCGATCATCACGATGGAGTCGGGCTGCTGGCTACCTTTCATGTCGCCGAAGACCAGCCAAATGGTTTTGACTTTACGTTCGAACTTCGTGCGTACGCGGACGATCTCGTTGCCGCCAAAATGCTGGACGAACTCGAACATCGGATGCCACGACTGCGGGACGATTTGACCGGTCAATCCGGCCAGCAGTGTCCGAGCGGTGCTTTGCGTAATGCTCAGCTCCGGAATCGTCGCATGTGGAATGTCGTTCCAGCTCTTGTGCGGTGCTCCGACGACCGGCGCCTTGCCGGCGATCGTGGGATCGCCCGGGGGGAACATCATAAAGCCGCGCGGCGACATTCCACCCATGCGCTCGGCCATGTTCGGGTTCTTGAAGTTGCCGTTGGGCCACATCGCACCGCCGCCGTATCCGGTCGTTCCCGGCTCCATGAACTCCAGGATCGCGGCGACTCCGCGTTTGCGCAGCTCGTTATATGCAATATAGCTTGGATCGAGGGAACGAATGCCGCCGGCGCCCGGAGCACTCAGGCGTACGAGAACCACGGCGCCCTGCAAGTTCACGTGCCGCGCGTCGATCTCGGCGAGATCGTCCTTGGAGGCCGCGTTCACATAGACGACCGGGCCGGTGACCGTCCCGTCGCCCGATTCTTCGAGAAACGGCTGTCCGGCCATCAGCTCCCACTTAGTATGGTGCCCCGGCGTGCCCTCCAATAAGTCGAACTCCATGCGCCTTGGCGACAGCATCGTCAAACTCTGCTCGAGCGGACCCGTGAACTCGACTTGATACTCTTTGATGTGCGTGACGAAACCGTCGCGATCCAGTCGTTCCTTGACGTACACCGCCGTCTTGTAATCCGCAGCCGATCCTGCGCGATGCGGGACCGATGAGAGATGGCGTTCGATATCCATCGCATTCGCGCTGCTGGCCGCGCGCATCATCGTTTTCTCGGCATCCAACTCCGCGGTGACGTCTGGCCCGGCAGCCCACCCTACCAGCGCGGTATCGGAGGTCACAGTCGAAGGAAGGGCCGCAGTTTGAGGCTCGGTTTGCGCGACGGCAGGCGTGGCAACGTTTCCCGCGCCCGCTGCAAGAAGAGCGACGAACGTAAGGATGCGGCGAAATCCCATGGGGCGCGATAATTCCCCACTGGGGCCGCAGAGCCCTACGATGAACTCCGTCGCGTACGAGCCGGGAGAGTTTCACGTCAAATCCTTCGAAGATTGCTTCATGAAACGGACGTTACGGATCGCGCTCCTTGCCGCATCGCTCTTCATTTTGGTGGGAGGACGCGCCCCGGCCGCGCAGTCCTATGCCGAGTTCGTCGCTGGGGCGCACGCCTACCGCGGCCTCTTCACGATCTGGCAGAAAGACGGCGGAACGTATCTCGAGCTGGCGCCGGATCAGCTCAACGCGGATTTCCTCGAGACGATTGTGCCCGGGAACGGGATCGGCCAGGACCCGGTCTGGTGGGGCGATACCGATTACCTTCCCACGCAGATCCTCCGCTTCCAACGACGCGGCGACAACGTTGTCATGGTGTGGCGCAATTGGTATGCCCACGCCGGGTCGAGCGCGTCCGCGCAGCTCGCCAACGAAGGCAGCTTCCCCGACTCCGTCGTCGGCATCGGCAAGATCGTCGCCGAGAACGCTTCGACCGGAAACGTCGTTTTCGATCTCTCCTCACTCCTCGGCGACAATATCGATTTGCGCAACGTCATTAACGGCGGGATCCCACCCGCCAAAGCGTACCGACTCGATCCAACGCTCTCTTATTTCGATGCCGTCAAGGCGTTTCCCGAAAACGACGTGATTACGGTGGGCCAGACCTGGGCAACCGATGCCGCGCACGTGATCGACACGGCGCCCGATGCTCGCCGCATTCTGATGCGCGTCGTCTACAACTTCGTACAGATGCCGCGTGACGATTACCGTCCGCGTTTGATGGACGATCGCGTTGGGCTGTACGACGATATCTACATCGACTTCTCCAACGATACTCGAGCGCGACGCCAGCTGCCTTACATCGTGCGATGGAATTTCGATCCGGCCGATTCCAGCCGGCCGTCGACGGCGCGGCATCCGATGGTCATCTACCTGAGCAACACGATTCCACCGGCGTACCGAGGAGCGATCCGAGATGCCTGTCTCGAGTGGAACAAGGCCTTTGAAAAAATCGGCATCCTCGGCGCAATTATCGTGCGCGATCAGCCGAGCGATCCCAGTTGGGATCCCGACGACGTTCGTTACAGCGTGATACGCTGGCTCAACGAAACTCGGCCGAGTTTCGGCGCAGATTCGCAGACGCTGTTCAATCCGCTCACGGGCGAGGAGATCCGCACCGGCGTTCTGGTTTCGGCCGTCGTCGGGAGCGGGCCGCGTCTCGCGTGGCAATACCTCGTCGATCCCGTGCGGTACGACCGCACGACCGATCCTATGCCCGCCGCGTTTCTCCACGACTCACTCTTCGCAACGATCGTGCACGAGATGGGCCATAATCTGGGCATGCAGCACAATTTCATCGGGCACGAGGCGTACACGGCAGCCGAGCTACAGAGCACGGCGTTCACGCGCGAACACGGCATTGCGTCGAGCGTCATGGAGTACGCGCCGCTGAACCTCTGGCCGCAGGAATACAAACAAGGGGAGTTCTTCCAAACCACGATCGGCCCGTACGACTATTATGCCATTAAGTTCGGCTACGCAAGCATTCCGGTGCGGACCCCCGAGGAAGAGGTTCCGACGTTGCGGCGTTGGGCCTCGGGGTGGTCGAACCCCTGGACGCGTTATGCTTCCGACGAAGACGTCGATTATGCAACTGGGCATGCCGCCGATCCTCGGGTCGAGCAGGGGATGCTGACCGACGATCCGCTCTCGTGGTGCGACGTTCAGATGAAGATGTATCGCGACCAGATTGCATCGCTCAATAAGTACTGGCCGGCCGTCGGGAATGCATACGAGCAAGAACGCGACGTTCTCACCCTAATGTTGCGACGTTACGACGTGTGCGCGATCGCCGCCGCCCATTATCTCGGCGGTCAGTATCTCTCCTGGTCGCATGCCGGCGACCCCGACGCGCAGTTACCGATCGTACCGGTAAGCCTCCAGACCGAGCGTCGCGCGATGGCAGTCCTGAACGCAGCGCTCTTTAGTCCCAACGCCTTGCGCGTTCCCGCGTCGGTGTTGAATCGGCTGAGGTATTCGGAGTGGTCGGGCTACGGCTACACGGGCTGGGAAGGCTATGGAAATCTGCCGATGTGGGCCTACAACCCGCCGGCTCGTCACGACTTTCCGCTCGTCGAGCAGATCAACGCGACCCAGCTTGCGGCGGTCGATTATCTATTTAAGCCGCTCGTGCTGCAGCGCATCGACGAAAACCCAGCTGAGTCGACGCGAACGACGATGACGATCGCGGATCTCTTCGATTGGCTACACGCCGCCATCTTTGGCGATCTGCACGACGCCGCGATTCCGCTCGTCTCGCGCAATTTGCAAAGCGAATACGTCGGACGGCTGGCGATCCTCGTGATGGCGCCTCCCAAAGGCACGCCACCAGACGCGCAAGCCCTCGCTTCCGTCGAGCTATTGCGGATCGCTCGTGACGCTGCGAGCTCGATGCGCAGCAACCACGATTCCGTGACGCGCGCGCATTTGGCCGCACTCGTGCACGCCGCCAAATACCCCAGGGCGCCAGCTACGCCATCCGAATGATCTCGTCTGAATATACGCAAGATCGTCCGAATGTGATTGAACTCGAGCAGGCGGCTCGAGTATGCTCCGATCATGAAAGGCTGGATTTCTTGTTTAACGTTCTGTGGCATAGTGTGCGTGCCGTTGAGCGTTCCGGCAGCATGTACGTCGCCGGTATATTCGCAGTTTGATTTCTGGGTGGGACACTGGCGCGTAACCAATGCTCGCGGCAAGCTCGTGGGTTACGACGACGTCACAAAGAGACTCGACGGTTGCGTCGTTTATGAGGAGTACCACGATGCCATTCATCCCAGCCTCGGGATCGGTATGACCGGATACGAAGAAGGTCGCAGTCGGTGGCATCAGGATTTCATGGATGACGGCGGGGTCGTCCTGGCACTCGACGGTTCGCTGCAAGAGGGAAAGATGATTCTCAACGGTACGGACTATGTGGATGGTAAGCCAAGGCTGAATCGCGGTGTTTGGGCTCCTCGCGGAGACGAAGTGGAAGAGCTCTGGACGGTTTCACTCGATGGCGGTCGCACGTGGAAGACGCGATTTGATGGCTGGTTTCATCGTGTTCGAACCCGCTAACCCCGTTGAAAACCCGGAACGCATCTTTGTGGGGACGTTCGATTCACCAATCGGGAGTGTTGTCTATCTAAGCGACGGCGAGGCGTTACGTGCCGTTGAGTTCGCGGATTCACCCGATCGCTTGCTAAGCGCGTTCTTGCGAGGCATGGGGCCGATCCCAGTCGACACTCGAAGAGATCCGCTGGGTGTGGGTGCCGCAATCCGTGCGTACTTTGGCGGCGACATACGCGCAATCGAAGCGCTGCCGGCGACGCCGGCCGGCACGCGCTTCCAAAAGCGAGTGTGGAGCTTGTTGCGCAAGATTCCCCCTGGAAGAACCGTCACGTACGGCGCCCTTGCGAAGCAATTGGGTGCGCCGACGGCAGCTCGGGCCGTTGGTGCGGCCAATGGTGCCAACCCCATCCCAATAGTAATTCCATGCCATCGCGTCATTGGAGCGGACGGCACGCTTACTGGGTATGGTTCGGGAGTTTTCAGGAAGGAATGGCTGCTGACACACGAGGGCGCTCAGTTATCCCTGCTCGATTGAACCGGTGAGAGGACTCAGCCTGGCGGTGGACTTGGCGAAGGCGTGGATCCAGCTTGGCCGTTCGGCGACGCGGAGGGTGCAGGCGTTGCCGGAGGCGGGGTTCCTTGGGGTTGCGTCGCGGGGCACGGATCGATGATGTTCGGAGATACGGTGGTCGGCGCGACGACGGTGGGCGCGACGACGGTCGGCGTCACGACGGTGGGCGCAACGACGGTCGGCGCAACGACCGTCGGCGTGACGACCGTCGGCGTGACGACCGTCGGCGTGATGACGGTCGGCGTGACGACGTTCGGCGTCACGAGGGTCGGAGCAACGCACGTCACGACCTGCGCGAGCCATTGGTCCGACGGCTCCGCAAACGGCGCCGGACCCCTTACCGTGCCCAACGCGAAAACGCCGGCGACGCATAGCGTAACTTTGATCCCTAGCTGCTGCACTCGAACATCCTCCTCGTCCATCCTACCATGTGCTCGAAAGGGGTCAAAGCATCGAACGGGCGTTCCCGAAATCTAGGAGTAAATGAAACGGGATGGCCGAGCCGGCCATCCCGTTTAGGTTTAGTAGCCTTGGTGCAGCTTCTACGGCTTGACTACTAGCAGTCCCGTGGGCAGTTCGATGCCATTCGTTAAGGTCGCGTAGGGTGTGTACGAGCCGGGCGCGTAGGCGTAGACCGCGTCCTTGCCGAGGTCCGATTCGAGCACCTCGCCCTTCGGCTTGCCCTTCTCTTGGAGGCTGACCGCGTACGGGTCGCCATTTCCCGAGAACGTCTCGATCGGGCTCGTCGACCCCCCCAACTGATAGACGTTGACTATGTTGTCTCCGCCGCCAGTCTCCCAGAGAATACCGGTTTTTTCGTCGATTGCGAGGCCGATCGGCTCGCCGAGGCTTTGTAAGTTCAGGTTCGTAACGCTCGACCCGCCGGCCGGAAGCTCGAAGACCGCATCCGCACCAAAGTCGGCGATGTAGAGGTTGCCTTTCTTGTCTAAGGCAAGTCCAAACGGATCCGTCAACCCGCCTCCGCTGATCGTTTTCGACGGTGTGGTCGTTCCCTTGGTATACTCCGTAATCGTAGCCGGGTAGTTGCTGACGTAAAGGGTGCCGTGTTCGTCGACGGCAGCGCCGAGCGGGTTACTAATGCCATCCGTGATCTTGGTTTCTAGTGTCGTCGAGCCTTTCGCGTACTCCTCGACGTCGTTGCCGCCGCAGTTATCGTCCACGTACAGCGTCTTCCCTTTCTTGTCCGTTGCCAAGCCGTACGGACATCCCGCTGCCACGTGGATCGTAGCAATGGGTGCGGGATTGCTCGCGAGGTCCGCGGTCTGATAGATGTTGACCGCCGTTTCCTCTTGATCCGCTTCGAAGACCAACGAAGCGTTCGTCGCGTAGTTCGGGTGAATCGAATGGGGCGACAACCCGCCCCGAAGCGCGAACGGAATAAATGGTACTCCACGGTGCACGAAGGCCGACGTATTTTGCGACGGAAGCGAAGGCGATTGCGATGTCATGCCGCTACTGCATCCTGCAAGCCCAAAAAGCGCCGCGATCCCGAGAGCGCGGCGCAAACTTACATCCATAAGGTGCGCCTCCCGTTTCAGAAGTAGTGTGAGATGGAACGGCCCTTTCGCTTCCCGCCTACGTCTCCTACCGCATCATTGGGTCGCCGGCAGCCCGGGATTCAACACTTCCGGTCTTGCGAGGGGTCGGTTGCTTATGCTCTTGCCGATAGCAATACCGCGCGACGTTTTTCAAGGCGTTCGGTGTTCTCATGAATTTCTCAAGGAAGCATAAAAGCGAGTGCGAACTAGCTCGCTTTAACGACGGGCGAAGGCCCGAAACCGTGCGCTCTTTTGAAAACTTCAGGAGGTACGCTATGGTACGGAGATCACTCCGGCATCTCGTTATTGCATTGACGCTGCTCGTTGCATTCGTTTGCCAGGAAACATGGGCACTGGCCGGCGTGACGGGCGGTCTCACGGGTAGCGTCACCGATGCCGACACGTCTGCTCCGGTTGCGGGCGCGCAAGTTACCGCAACCAGCCCCTCGCAGTCCGCCACCGCTACGACGGACGCTGCGGGGCATTTCGGCTTTCTGACGCTCGCACCGGACACCTACACGATAAGCGTGTCGAAGAGCGGCTATCAACCGGTGAGCGTCCCCGGGCAGGTCGTTCTCGCCGACACCGTTCAATCCGTGCCGGTGCGCGTGCTCAAGACGCTCAGGACGATCGCACGCGTTACGTCGACCGCGGGCAGCGCTTTGGTCAAGTCCGGCACGACGTCTGACGTTTATTCGATCAACGCCGCGACGCAGGCTTCCAGCGCGGCGCTGGGCGGCGGCGGCCTCATCAATCAGGCCTATTCCGCTATTTCGACGGTTCCAGGCGCGTACGTCATTCCAAACCAGACCGGCTACTACGCTACGATCAATATCCGCGGCGGCGACTACGACCAGGTCGGTTACGAGTTCGACGGCGTACCCGTCAACCGTTCGTTCGACAACTATGCGTCGAGCTCGGCCTCGTCGCTTGGCAACGCGGAAGTCCAGGTCTATACCGGCGCCAATCCCGCGAACTCCGAAGGCCAAGGCCTCTCGGGCTTCGTCAATCAGGTCATTAAGACCGGAACCTATCCGGGCTACGGGACGGGTTCGCTCGGAATCGGAACGCCGACGTTCTACCACCGAGCGGCGATCGAAATAGGCGGCTCGACCCCCGACCGGCTCTTCTCGTACTACGTTGGCATCGCCGGACTGAATCAATCTTTTAACTACATCAACAACAATAACGGCTCGGAGTACGACAACTGGCTCGGGCCGGTGATCGGCATCGTCGGCAATCCTATCGGCGTCACGGGCAAGAATCTCAACCCGTATAGCCAAGGGTTTGCGCCCGGGTGGTCGCTATTTTACGGCGGCCTGGGGAATACGTATTTCCCGCTGGGGCCGGCCGGCAACTACCCAAACAACGATGCGTCGATCGGGACGGCGTCGATCTTCGGCCGCGACACCGTCATCAACTTCCACATCGGCATCCCGCACCATAACGACGCGGGCCGTGACGACATCCAACTGCTCTACGACGATGAGGCTCTAAAAAACCAGTTCTATATCTCCGCCAACGACATCGCCTCGCCGTTCTGCACCGGCCCTGCCGCCGTCTCTGGGGCGGCGTGCATGTACGCGATCAACGGCGAAACGCTCTCTACCCTGGCCGGACCAGCGAACGTTCCATACGGCACGTCTCTGCCGGTGACGTTCGACAACACCTATACGTGGGGCTGCGGCTCGTCCGTCGGTAAAACGTTCAGCTCCACTGGGCTCAACAGCCTAGCGAGCTGCGTGAAGCCGTACGGTTTTCCGAACGGCGTCAACGTCGGGTCCCCGACGAATCCAAACGTGATCCCGCCGAATGCTCGCGACCAGTCGTACAACGACACGGCGATCACGAAGATCCAGTACACAAAGAACTTCGGTTCGAGCGCGTTCCTTCGTCTGTATGGGTTCACGTTCTACAGCGACTGGTTCCTCAACGGACCGTACGACACGAACTTCTGCTACTTCTTCTGCCCGCTCGCACCCGACTACGAGTTGAACACGCACACGCGGGGCCTCAGCCTCGAGTTCCAAGATCAGCTCAACGAGCAGAATCTGCTCACCGTTGCGGGTTCGTTCACGACCGCGCGAATCGTGCGTGACAACAACGGTTTCTACAACCTCGGCAGTGAAGGCAGTTATGCCAACATCGTAAATGCAGCGGCCCCGTACAGCGGGTACTGCTACGCCCCGAGCACCAGCGGGAAGGACGTCGTCAACTGCGACGACGACAAGATTCCACTCGGGCCAGGCTATACCGTAGCACCGGTCGGCTCTACGTGTGCGATCCCCGGTAAGCCGCAACTCGGTAGTGCCTGCACCTATATGATATCGGAAAACGGGCTCAACGGAACCTACAGCGGTACCGTCCCGAACTTCTACGGCGCCTCCATAACCGACCAGTACCGTCCGACGGACAAGTGGCTGTTAAACGTCGGCGTTCGGCTCGATAGCTTCGGTTTCGTCGGGCAGAACACGGTTACACCGCCCCTTGGCGGATCGGCTGCGGCGAGGCAGTTCTGGTTTAATGCGTATAATCTAGACAACTGCGTCATCAACGCGACCGGGGCGCCGATCGCGAAGGAGGCGGGAAGCGTGAGCGCGCCGTGTCCCGCGGGTTCTCACGCGGCAAACGTGGAAAACACCCCAGCGAACTTCACGTACAATATCTACCAGCCCCGCGTCGCCGGAACGTATACGTCGAATCCAAACGACGTGTTCCGATTCTCCTACGGCCGCTATACGGAAGCGCCGAACACCGCTTTCGAGCAGTACAACACTCGCCAAGAGGACTTGGCGGACTACATCGGATCGCACTTCCTGCAGTTCGGCCGCAATAGTCCCGGATATCCGATCCAACCGCCGACGTCTATCAACTACGACTTCTCGTGGGAGCACCGGGTAAAGAACACTGACTGGTCGTTCAAGCTCACGCCGTTCTTGCGGCAAACGCAAGACCAAATTCAGCAGTTCTTCCTAATCCCGCAAAACGGGTTCGTCTCCGGCTTGAACGTCGGCAGCCAGCGCAGCGAAGGCGTGGAGTTTCAACTGCAAAAGGGCGACTTCTCGCGCGACGGCATCTCGGGATTGCTCTCGTTTGCCTACACCAACTCTTACGTCCATTATGGACCGATCGCCGCGGGTGCCTCGGGATCGACGGTTCTCGCACCGATCAACAACTCGATCGCTCAGTACAATGCTTACACGAAATACTGTGCGACGCATCCAGGGGGCCCGAACACCATGTGCGGAGGTAGCACGACGGCAAACGGCCCGGCGAACGCGTGCTACAACAAGGTAGGCATGCCGGAGGCTCCGCTGCCCGGCGGTGGTTGCAAAGCGGGTGAGATTGCGAACCCCTATTGGAATGCAGCGCCGCAAGCGCTCGTGAAT
>DATMKR010000104.1:0-5594 GCA_035571115.1 Candidatus Acidiferrum sp.
ATGCGAGTACGATGGATACGAGCTATGCGAGTACGATGGATACGAGCTATGCGAGTACGACGGATACGAGCTGTGCGAGTACGACGGATTCGTGCTGTGCGAGTACGACGGATACGTGCTGTGCGAGTACGACGGATACGTGCTATGCGAGTACGAGCCACGATCACGATCGCCGTAGGTGACGGGTACCGAGGCGTTACCGCGCTCGCTCGAGTACCGGCTCCACGAACTCGATGCGGGCCGCTCTTCGCGCGATCCTTCGCTTTCGCTCGGCGCGCGTGCGCTCTGTGCGGAGCGTTCGGAAGCCGCGCTCCCGTGCGACGAGCCGCGAGAGTCATCGAACCGCTGCCACGATTCGTTGGGCGCGCTCTCGTGACTCACCGGCGCGCTCTCGCGCGCGGAGCTTGCGTGGATCTGCCCGTCGACGGACCTCTGTTGCTCCGCGAAGGAATTGTGTGAGGCCAGCGCTCGATTCGATGCGAACCGCGGCGAGTCGAAGGCCTTCGAGAATGCGACCGTTCTGCTCGGCGTCCGCCCGAAACCAAGATTCTCTTTACTCGGAGTGACCGGGAGCGCGCCCCGGATGCTTCCAACCCGGCCGGCGTTCTGCGACGTCACGGCGACGTTGTGCGAGAAATTCCCATGCTCGAAGTTTCCTCGGAGCGTTCCGCTGCCGCCGCCGTGGCCAAAGTTTCTGTAGACGTTGTGAATATTCGTGACGTTGACGACCCGCATTCCGCCGCGGTAGCTACCGTAGCCCCAGCCCCCGCCTCCCCAAACCCAGCCGGCATACCACGGATAGAACGCCTCGAACGGAGCCAGCGGGCACCAACCGATGCCGCCATAACCGAAGCCGCCGAAGCCGAGGCTGATTCCAACGCCGCCGCCCCAGCCATAGAAACCCACGAGTGCGGGTGACCACACCGGCGCGTACGAGTAGGCCGGCGGATACCAGGCCCAACCATAACCGTTTGCCCAGAACCAGCGACCGTAGTGATACGGAGCCCATCCCCACGGCTCGGCGCCGACCCAAGTCCAGCCGTAGCCGCCTTCCCAGGCCCAGGAGCCATCGCGATAGGGAGCCCAGTCGGCCGGTTCGTCGGGAACCCAGACTTGGCCGTACCCGGCGACGTCCTGCCAGTCGCCGTACTGGTCGAGGTTATCGTAACCGGCGATCGTCGGGCTCAAGTTGGGGCTCGCGTTGAGCGCGGCCATCATCGTGTCGTCGCGCTTGGCGTTGAAGTCGTCGAATGAGTCGAAGCCGACCTCCGCCCTATAACTGATGGACGGATCTTGAGCCGAGCCGCGCGCGACCAGCGTTCTGCCGGAACTGAGACTGTACGTGCGCTGCGGCGTGATCACCTCGGCGCTTCCACGCCGCGCCGTTACCCAGCTCGAGCCATCCCGGTTGACGGTAATGCGGTAATCGCCTTCGTTCTGCGCGCGAACGCTAACGGAGGGAGTGTCAACTTGGAAGGGCTGGTCGCCGTGAACGATGCCTATTTCGACCGTGCCGTCGGCCAACTGGATCGCCCGGTTGTTTGGATCGTTATCGGTGATTCGCGCCTGCACGTTGCCGCCGAGGCGAACGGCGGTCTCGCCGTCGAACTGCAGCTCGGTCCGAGAGGTTGCTCCGGTCGACACGTAATCGCCGGGAAGAAGCGGCGCGTTGATAACGGCAGTCGTTTGGGTATTGCTGTCGCCGCGCTGGATGACCGCCGAGCCTTGGACGACGCTAACCCTGGCGACACCAGGACCGTTGCCGTCCGGCGCCTGCTCGGCCGAGGCCGGAAGCGTGCCGGCAAAGATCATCCCGACCAGGGCGACCCCGGAGACGAAGCTGGTAAACGACTTGAACGTCATATCTTTGTTTCTAGTCCCTCATCACCATTGAAACCGAATCGGTGAGGCAAGTCATCGTGTCGCGATTAGCTTCGCATTAAGCCCACATGAGAGGGTCCAGCTTTTTCCCCGCCAACTGATGGGCCGGAGGTAAAAAAAGTGCGCGATTCTTCTAACGATCTGAGCCGCCGTAACTTCCTTTCCGGCGTCGTCGTTCTTCCGGCGCTTGCCGGGTTGGCCCTCACACAAACGGCCACGGCCGAAGCCAAAGGGACCCAGGCCGCATTTAAATATCAAGGCACGCCAAAAAACGGTCAGAAGTGCTCGTTGTGTAAGTTCTTCACCAAGGGCAGCTCGGCCACGGCAAACGGCAGCTGCTCCCTCGTCGCCGGCACAATTAGCCCCAACGGCTGGTGCATCGCCTACGCCAAGAAGTAGTTTAAGCGCCCTGTCATCCTGAGCTCTGTCATCTGAGCTCTGCCATCCTGAGCCCTGTCATCCTGAGCCTGTCGAAGGACGAAGGATGACCGGCCGAAGACATTCTTGGTCTGCGCGGCGCTCATGCAGCAACGAGAGGGGGGAACGAGCAGATGAACACCTTGAGGTTCGGCCACGAACTACACCGACCCCGGCATGGCGCAGCCATTCTTCTGCACGTATGATTCGGCGGGCAACCTTTACGTAGACGGAGATAGCGAGGACCACGACTTCGTTCTTGGCGAACTGCAAAAGGCGCCGGATCGTTTGCCGATATTTCGATCGATGCCAACATCAGGATCGAGGGCGCCGTTCAATGGAGTGGAAAATACCTCGCCATTGCCAGCCCGGCGGTCGCAAAGCAGGCTGAGGATATCTACCACGTGCAGATCTGGGAAGCGGGAGGCACAGCCCTGAAGTCGCTGCAGCACCTTGGGCACCGGCCGTTTGGAGTGGCGGTCAGCCTCGCGCCAAAATAGTTCAGCCATGCAGACTGCCGCTGCCGTAGCCGACCCATCGGAGGTTACGTCTTCGGCAGGCGCGCCATCACGAAGTTCTCAATTCCGGTGGCCGCGGGCGGATCCAGATTTGCCAAGACGGTTACGACATAACCGTTTTCGGGACAAATTTCCAGCTCGCCGTTCATTCCGGGCGCACCACCGCCGTGCCCGAAGCAGCGCACACCGTTAAACCGCTGATCCTCAAAGCCATAAGCATAGCGGCTGCCGTTGGGTGTATCGACCTTGCCGGTTGTCAACATCTCCGTGTAGCGCGCATCGAGCAGCTTGTTTTGCTGCAGCGCGTTCGCGAACTTGAGAAGGTCGCCGACCGTCGAGTATCCGCCGCCGGCTGGCGTCCCACGATACGGCAGCGTGTCGGTATTTGGCACGAGCTTCCCGTTGGGATCGAGCGTATAACCAACACTGCGACCCGCAACGGCCTCGTTTTCCGGCTCGGAGCCCGTTGAAGTCATGCCGGCCGGCGCGTACACGTGCTCTCGAACGTAATCGTAATAGCTTTGGCCCGTGACCTTTTCAATCACCAGCCCGAGTAGAACGAAACCGTAGTTGCTGTAATCCCATTTGCTCCCTGGCGTAAAGGCCGGTCCGCGCGAACCATACAGCTTCTCGTAATCTTGCAGCGACTGCAGCTCCAAACGGCGCGCATCGAACTGGGGGCCGAAGATGTCGCCGGTTCCTCCGGTGTGATCGAGCAGTTCGGCGATCGTTACGTGCATCGCCACATCCTTGTTCGGGTAATCCGGCAAATATGTGCCCAATGGCGCGTCGAGGTTGATCTTTCCGGCCGCCGCGAGCTGGAGCGTCGCTACCGCCGTGAACATCTTGTTCATCGAACCCATGCGAAAGCGAGTCTCCAACGTGTTGGCGATGTTATGCTCGCGATCGGCCTGCCCGTACGCTCGAGCGAAGATCGCCTGACCATCTTTCGCGACGAGCACCGCACCCGCGAAGCCGCCGGCAGAGGTTTCGGTTTCGACCTTCGAATCGAGCGCCGCGAGGAGATCGCTTCGACTCATCGCCGGCGGAGCGAACTGCGCCGGCGTTGCGATCGCTCGCAGGGAGACGCGGGCGATGACGTACGGCGCCGCGCTCTCCGTCACCACAATCATCGTCGCGAACTGCTCGTCGTTTTGGTCCTCTACCGTCGCAACGAGCCGCGTCGGTGCCGACGTCATGATCTCGCGGACGACGAAGCCGCCGGTCATCTGACGGAACTGCATATCTTCATCGATCCGCTGGACGCCCGACGGATACTTCGACCTTAGGAAAGCCAGAAACGTCGCGCGATCGCCGCTGTCAAAGGCGCGCAACCACCCAACGAGCGCGTGACCCGCCGGCGTATCGGGAATGTTCGGCGTAACGGCTCCCGGCTGCGCCACGCCGGTCGCCAGCGCCAGCACCAATCCGACGCTTAGGAAGACTCGCAACTAAACCACCTCGAATAGCGCGGCGGCGCCCATGCCGCCGCCGATGCACATCGTTACGACGACGTACCTCTCCCCGCGCCGTTTGCCTTCGATCAAAGCGTGCATCGTCATCCGCGCGCCGCTCATGCCGTACGGGTGGCCGATCGAGATCGCGCCGCCGTCGACGTTGAACCGATCGTTGGGAAGGCTCAGCGTGTCGCGACAATAGACGGTTTGCACCGCGAATGCTTCGTTGAGCTCCCACAAACCGACGTCGCCGATCGTAATCCCATGGCGATCCAGCAGCTTGGGAACCGCATAGACCGGCCCGATTCCCATCTCGCCCGGGTCGCACCCCGCAACGACGTAGCCGCGGTAAATACCCAGCGGTTGCAGTCCGCGTGCCTTCGCCGTCTGGAGAGCCATCACCACAACGGCGGCTGCGCCGTCGGAAAGCTGCGATGAGTTGCCGGCCGTGATCGTCGTATCGGCAACGCCCGGAACGGCTCCCTTGAGCGCTGCCAGGCCGGCGAGCGTAGTGTCGGGACGGTTCCCTTCATCCTTGTCCAGCTCGACACGCTCCTCGCGCACAACACCGGTCTCGCGCTCCTGCACGTACTTCCAGGACGGCATCGGCACGATCTCGGCGTCGAAGCGGCCTGCGGCTTGGGCGGAAGCCGTGCGCTGCTGGCTCTGCAGCGCGTATTCGTCTTGACGCTCGCGCAAAATGCCGTACTTTTTCGCGACGAAATCGGCGGTGTAGAGCATCGGCGTGTAGAGGTCCGGCTCGTGGCGCAGTAGCCAGTCTTCGGCAAAGAAGTGAAGGTTCAAATCGTTCTGCACCATGCTGATCGACTCGACGCCGCCGGCAACGACGACCTCCGCGTTGTCGACGATGACGCGCTTTGCCGCCGTTGCGATCGCGTCGAGCCCCGACGCGCAGTAGCGGCTCACCGTCTGCCCGGAAACGCTGACCGGACAGCCCGCGCGCAGTGCGGAGGTCCGGCCGATATTGTTACCGGTGGCACCCTCCGGTAGGCCGCAGCCCATGATGACGTCTTCGATCTCCTCCGGTTTAACGGAGGCTCGCTCGATCGCGTGTTTGACGACGTATCCCGCCATCGTCGCGCCCGGCGTTTGATTGAACGCGCCGCGAAACGCACGACCGATCGGCGTGCGCGCGACCGACACGATGACCGCTTCACGCACCGCTGACTACTCCTCCCGGTGTCATGCTGAGCTTAGCCTGCCCTGAGCCTGTCCACTGTCACCCTGAGCCTGTCCACTGTCACCCTGAGCTTGTCGAAGGGTGCCCCCGCCTTCGGCAACGCGCGCCAGCAGGGCCGAC
>DATMKR010000105.1:0-49267 GCA_035571115.1 Candidatus Acidiferrum sp.
TCCTCTATATCGAGGGCTCTTCGATAGACCAGGGCGAGATCTGGGTCGGAACCGACGACGGCTACGTGCAACTGACGCGCGACGGCGGGTCGCATTGGCAAAACGTTACGCCGCCCGGAGCGCCGCAGTTCGCGCGTTTCGAAACGGTCGCACCGTCGCCGCTGGTTGCCGGAACGGCGTATGCAGTTGCAGATAACCATCGCATGGGAGAGTACGCTCCCTACGTCTACGTCACGCGCGATTACGGCGCGCACTGGACGAAAATCGTCGATGGACTGCCGGGCGATCAGTATGCCCGCACGATCCGCCCCGATACTCGCAACCCGTATCTGCTTTACGCGGGAACCGAGAACGGGCTGTGGATTTCGCTCGACAACGGCGCTCGCTGGCAAGATTTCCGAATCAATCTGCCCGCCGTCTCGGTGCGCGATATCCGGATCCAACCCGAATTTAACGACTTGGTCATTGCGACACACGGACGCGACGCATGGATTCTCGACGACCTCGACTCCGTGCAGCGGCTCGGGAATGCACAGCGCGCGGGAGCCATGCTCTTCGCGCCGCGGACGGCCTACGAATATCACTACCATTCCAACGACCCCGGAATCTACACGCAGTTCGCCGGCGACAATCCGCCAAAGGGTGCGATTGTCGATTTTTATCAGGCGGCGGCTCAGAAAAGGCCGCCTTCGTTGCAAATTCTCGACGCCGCCGGCGGCGTCATTCGCACCGTGAGCGGCACGCATAAGGTAAAGGGCAAAGAAGAGCCCTACGTTCCCAATAAGGCCGGCATCAACCGTTACGTTTGGGATTTCACGGAGGACGCCCCGGCAAAGTGGCATGGGGCCGCGCGTGAGGATTACCAAGGGCCCAAGACGGGTCCGACCGTCGTACCGGGAACCTATACCGTTCGCTTGGCGATGGGTGCGCAAACGCTGACGCAAAGGGTAACGGTGAAGCCCGATCCGCGCGACCAATGGACACAACAGCAGTACGAGTCCGGCTATGCCTTCGCGCGCAAGTATTCGACGATCTACGGAAAGATCGACGACGTTCTCAACAACCTGGACACAATCAAGAAGTCGCTGACGCGCGTCGCCGCATCGGCGAAGAATGATGCAGCGATTGCGAGTCAGGTTACCGCCGCGCAGCAGAGCTGGGGCCCGGTATTCGCCGCGTTCACCGCCGACTACAAGAACGACGAGGATTCGATCCAGCGCGGGGGTTCGCTGCGCGAATCGATTCCGCGCACCGGCTTTGGCGGCCCGCAGCTTCCTCCCACGGCAGAGCAGCTCGATTATGCGCGGCGCTTCGATGTCGCCTACGCCGCGGCGGTCGCGCAGTACAACGACTACGTCGGACTGCTTTCGCCGCTCCAGACTGCCTTGAAGAATGCCGGCATCAAGCCGGTCGACGGCGCAACGCCCGTGTCACCCTGATCCGCGCTTGTCACGCTGATCCGCGCTTGGCACGCTGATCCGCGCTTGTCACCCTGAGCCTGTCGAAGGGGGGAAAAGCCGCCGCAAGAACGTTTCGTGGCGAAACGAGGCGCTCGCGCCGAAATGTACGATCGTCAGATCGAGTGACGGCACGAGGTAGAGCGCTTGGCCAGCGGAGCCGCTCGCGTAGACGAGGTCCTTCGGCGTATTGGGAGCGGCCAGCCACCAGCCGAGGCCATAACGCGCGTTAGCCGGAGAGCCCTCGAAGCAAGGCGCGAGACGGTCGGCCTCGCGCACGACGTAGCGTCCGTAAGCGAACCAGTCCATGGCGCAGAGCGATGCGCCGGTTGGCAGCGGATGCGTTCCGTCCTTTAGACTGCGCCAGCTCGCCACCCGGACGCCTGCGGGATCGAGAACGCGCCGGCGCAGATAGTCGTGCGGCGTCAGCTTGCGGTCGGCGAGCTTGCGCGCGAGCACGGCGCCAAAGACTTGAAACGGACTGCCGCCGTACGTAAACCGCGAGCCCGGCTCGTTTTTCAGCGGCGTCGCCAGGGCGCGCTCGTACTCCGGAACGGCCGCACCTAAGCCGCCGAAACCAAACCCGGCCGTAAGCGAGAGCAGCATGCGCAAGGTGACGCGGCGCTTCCATGGATCGTCGAGCCACGCGGCAAATGTCGCGGCGACGGTTTCGTCGAGTTCGAGCAACCCATCCTCGCGCGCGCAGAGCGCCGCGGGGCCCCAAAAACTCTTCGTTCCGCTGTAGAGCAAGTGCGGTTTTTTTGCGTCGAAGCCGTCGCCGTACTCCTGCGCGACGATCTGGTCGCCGAGCGCGATGACGATCGCATGCAACGCATGCGCACGGGCGTATGCGAACGCAGCCGGAATCTCGATCTCGAGCGCCATTGGAGGAGCGTTCGCACGCCGCTTGCAAAAGCGCCTGCATGAGAGCGTACGTTTTGCTCGTAGCGTCGATCGCAGCACTGGGGGGCTTGCTCTTCGGCTACGACACCGGCGTGATCTCCGGCGCGATCCTTTTCATCAGCAAGCAGTTTGCGCTGGACAACCGGCTCCAGGCCTTTACGATCAGCGTCGTCTTGATCGGCTGCATCGGCGGCTCGGCCGTCTCAGGGTCGGTGGCCGACCGCATCGGCCGGCGGCCGACGCTTTTCGGAGCCGGCGTTATCTTTTTGCTCGGCGCGCTGCTTTCCGCGTTAGCCGGAAACGAGACGATACTGCTCTGCGGGCGTTTCGTCGTCGGTCTCGGGATCGGCTTGAGTTCCGTCGTCGCGCCCCTCTACATCTCCGAGGTTGCGCCCGCGCCGGTGCGTGGCGCGTTGGTTTCGCTCTACCAATTCGCGATCACGATCGGTATTCTCGCGGCTTACATCGCCGACTACCTGCTCGCGGGCGGCGCCCAGTGGCGCTGGATGTTGGGCCTGGCCGTCATTCCGTCATTGATTTTGATGGGTGGAATGATTCGGATGCCGGAGAGCCCGCGCTATCTGTTCAAGGTTGGACGCGATCCGCTCGCTCGTGAAGAACTGCAACGCATCTACGACGACGAAAGCGCCAGCGAACGCGAGGAAGCTTCCATTTTGGAGAGCCTGAAAGTTAAACGCGGCGGCCTTCGTGCACTGCTGAGCCCGGCGATCCGGCCGGCGCTCGTCCTGGGTGTCGCGCTGGCGGTTCTGCAGCAGATCACCGGCATCAACTCAGTGATCTATTATGGACCACGCATCTTCGAGATGGCAGGCGTCGGATCTGCCGCCGCCTCGATTTTGGCGCAGTCGCTGGTCGGTGCCGTAAACTGCGGGATGACGCTCGTCGCGATCTTCTTCGTCGATCGCATCGGACGTAAGCCGTTGCTCTATGCCGGGCTCACCGGCATGTTCGTGGCTCTGACCGTTATGGCGTATGCGTTCTCGCAGCCGCGCCTCTCCGGTTCGCTGGGCACGATCGCACTCGTCAGCATGATGGCCTACGTTGGATGCTTTGCGTTTAGCTTCGGCCCCATTCTCTGGCTGCTGCTCTCCGAGATCTTTCCGCTACCGGTGCGCGGTACCGGAATGTCGGTTTCGACGCTGGCCAACTGGGTGGGAAACTTTGCGGTTTCGCAGTCCTTTTTGTCGATGGTCGAGCGTTTAGGAAGCCCCGCGACGTTTGGGGCTTATGCGGCGCTCTGTATCGTGACGATCATCTTCGTGCGCACGATGGTGCCCGAAACGAAGCAGGAACTACTGGAACAAGTTCGCGTTGGCGCAGCTTAGCATCGTTATTCCCGTCTACGACAACTGGTGGCTTACCGCGCGGTGCTTGAACGAACTGGGCCGGCTGCACCGATCCGGTTCCGTGCCTTTCGAAACCATCGTGGTCGACAACGCCTCGACCGACGAAACGCCTGAGGCGATTGCTGCATTTCCGTGGGTGCGCTATCTCCGCCACGAGACGAACCGTAACTTTGCCGGAGCGTGTAACGCAGGCGCCCGCATGGCCGAGGCGCCGCTCGTGCTCTTTCTCAACAACGATGCCTATCCGCTCGGCGATGCCCTGACGCCGCTGGTTGCGGCCTTCGACCGGCCCGAAGTCGCCGTCGCCGGCGGAGCGCTTTTCTTCGAGGACGGCGTGACACAAGCGGCGGGGTTCGTCCTGCTCCGCAACGCACACTGGCACTTTTCGTGTCGCAATCTTCCTTCGTCGCTCGACGGCGTCACCACTTCGCGAGATGCGTTGGGCGTCTCCGGCGCCGCCATGGCCGTGCGCACGGATTGGTTCCTCGATGGCGATGGATTCGACGAGTCATTCGTCAACGGCTTTGAGGATGTGGACCTTTGCCTGCGAGCGCGCGAACGAGGCGACGCAATCGCGTACGTTGCCGAGGCTCGTTTCGCCCACTACGAAGGCGCTTCAGCGGGTCGATTCGATCGCGAACGCGAGAACGAGGAGCGCTTCTATCGACGGTGGGATTCGCGCCTGGCGCCTCTGCCGCGAACGCAACGCGGCGAGGTCGGAGCGATCGCGATGCCGGAGAACGCGCACGCAGAGCCGTTGCTTGCGGCGGCGCGCGCGGATCTCTCTGCTGCACTTCGTTCCTTCGGCCACCCCGTCGTGCGCGGTCCGTTGCGCAGCCGGCGCTGGTTCGACCGGCGTTTTCGGCAGGCCGCGTCGATCGAGTGGTTTTCGCGAGAAGTTTCGCAGCCGGGAATCACGATCGAGCGAGGTGGGAAGGCCTTTCCTTCGATTCGCACGTTCGGCGCGATCGACATCGAGGTTCCGTGGCTTCCTTGCGCGTCGGCCGATAGCGTCGCCGCTTGCGGGGTGAGGCGCTCGGACGATCCGTCGTGCACCACCGTCGGGGTCGCGGGGGCCCCAGACGATCTACGCGACTTTGACCCGGGCTATCCGGTCGTGCGCATTACGCCGGGGATGTTGCTCGGCGGCGAAGAGCGCGCGCCCGTTGCCTGCGTCGTTCATTGCGGGCTGACCGACGACGCCGCGTTCGGCAACGTGCTGCTAGCGCAAGCCGGGATTCCGGCCATCGTGCTTCCTCACGACGGGTTGCGGGAGATCTTCGCCGCCGACGTTGCGATTCTCGCGCAGCAATCGGAGTTACCGAGAGCAACTGCGCGCTTCGTCGGCGACGCGGGTGCGCGAAACTCGTATGGCGAGCTCGTCGCCGCCGACTCGCGACGGCGCTTCTCACCCCGCCGCAGCGCGATCCGCGTGGTGGATCTGCTCTGCGCGGCTCGCTTTGGTTTGGAGCGGCCGGCTACCCGAAATTAGTAATCGTCTACCGGCAAGCCCGACGGCGGCTGCTTCAGGAAGTACGCCTTCGAGTATTTGCTGGCAATCGGCGTGAAGGTGCGCGGCGGCTGCGTGAAATCGAAACAGTCGAGGAGGCTGTTGGCGCGCTTATCCGTCCTGCCGAGAGTTCCCAGATTCCAGTTACCCTCGATGAGCTTGAGAATGCTGCCGAACTCGTATTGCGTGTGCGAGACGTACCCCGGCTGGCTCGACGAGGTTTCCTTGGCGTAGGCGGAGACGAGCAGCATCGGAACGCGAATGCCCAGTCCCTGGCCGTCGAGCTGCGGAGGCGGCACGTTGTCGTATTCACCGCCCCAGTCGTCCCAAACGACGATCACCACGGTGTTCGGCCAGTAGGAACTCTCTCCGACCGCGTTCACGATGCTGGCCACCCACGACGGCCCGGTATCTTTGTGATTCCCGGGATGATCGGAGTTTATCGCATCGGGTATCACCCAAGATACGGCGGGCAACGTCCCGCCCGAAACGTAGTTAAAGAACTGCGTTTCCGGCTCGATGATGTTCGTCGCCCACTCAGGGCCATTGCGCACGGCGTTGATTGCCTCGTACGCATCCCACGTGCCGCCTTTCGAGGCGCTCGTAAAATAGAGCCACGACACGCTTTGGGCATCGAGGAGATCGCGGATCGTCGAGTACGTAAAGCACGGAAAGGGTCCCTTGTCTCGCAGCTCTTTGCCCGCTGGAGTGATGAGCGACGTTACCGTTCCCTTGGGCGACGCCTCGCATCCCCACGAGCCCGGCGTCGGAAAATCGATAACGTTATCGCCTTTGTCGCCGACCGGCGTCCCCGCGGCGATCAGGTCTTGATGGGCCGTGAAGCTATCGCTGCTTTGGGTCGTAAACATATGATCGCCCAGAACGTATTGGCCAGCGATGGACCAATACTCCGGGATTTGCGCCGGATTGACGTATCGGTAGGCGTACGTACCCGCCGGCTGTCTCGTGCCTTTCTTGAGCGTGAGCTCTACGTCATTGAAGCCGTCCATCTTTCCTTTGTCGTACTCATGCTGGAACGCCAAGTGCTGGTGTGCCAAGCTCAAGGAGTCGAGAGGCTCAGACTTTAGCGGTACGTACGTGTCGCCGGTCGGACACCCGTTCGAGGTCGTCTCGAATCGCCGAACCAGGTTGGATCGGGGCTTCGCGCATCCCCCTGTTGCTCCAACCGCGCCCGGAAACGTCGCGAAGAAGTCGTCGAAGCTGCGGTTCTCTTGAACGACGATGACGACGTGCTGGATGTACGCAGAGGTGCCTGAGGCCGGCGAGACGCTGCCAAGTGGTGGCACGCCGGTGCCCGAGCCCATCGAGCCCCCGGTGCACCCGGCCATCACCAAGATAGCCGTCAGTCCAACGGGCGAGAGCCCGCTCGCGATACGCATTCGGTTTTCCATGTGCACGATTCTCTCATGGGGCGGTACGTCTTGCCAAGTAAAATTTCACGGCGGCGGGGCTGTATTTTGCGCGAACCTTCGGTCGGATTACGGCTACGGGCGCCTACTCGCTTGCGCTCGGATTACGGGTCGGTCGCACCGTAGCCGCCGCCACCCGGCGTTTGAATCGTCAGAGTGTCCCCGGGCCGGAGCGGCAGGCTCGCCTTTGCAGCGATGCGCGTCTGGCTTCCATCACGCGTGCGGGTGTGCCGTCCGCACGTGCCGGGCTCTCCGCCCTGCGCACCCGGTGGCTGCAATTTATGGCGATCTGCCAGCAGCGTTGCTTGCCCGGTGCCTTCGGTAAGCTCGATCGCGCGGATCAGACCGTTGCCGCCGCGGTGCCGGCCCGCACCGCCGGTGCCTTCCGCGATTTCGTAGCGCGTGATGCGCAACGGAAACTCGCGTTCGACCGCTTCGATCGGCGTGTTGAGCGTATTGGTCATATGGCAGTGGATGGCATCGATGCCGTCGGCGTTCGGACGTCCGCCCGAGCCGCAGCCGTTGGTTTCGTAGAAGGCCCACGTTCGTCCGTCGGGCCGCGTTCCGCCAAGCATCACGTTGCTCATCGTGCCGCCGCTACAGGCCGGCACGCGCTCGGGAATCGCGCATGCCAACGCTTGCAGAACGACCTCGGCGTTGCGCATGCTGGTCTCGACGTTGCCGCCCGAGACGGGTGCGGGACGGCGCGGATTGAGCAAGGTGCCTTCGGGCACGCGCACCTCGACCGGACGAAAGCAGCCCTCGTTCATCGGAATCGTCGGGTCCGTGACGGCACGCAGCGCATAATAGACGCCAGAAAGCGTGACGCCGAACACGGCGTTGAGCGGAAAGCCGCACTGTGTGGAGGTTCCGGTGTAGTCGAGCAGTGCGCTGCCGTCGCGCAGCTCCAGCCGCAGTGCAATCGCGATGCGCGGGTCGCCCCGGCGATCTTCGAGATAGTCCGTCGCGTAGAAAACACCGTCGCCGATCTTACGAAGCGCAGCCCGCATCGCGCGCTCGCTGCCGTCAAGCGCGCGCGCGACCGCCTCGTCGAACGTTTCCGCGCTGTAGCGGTTCACGAGCTCGAGCAGGCGCCGTTCTCCGGTGTAGTTGCCGGCGATCTGTGCCCGGAGATCCCCGCTGCAAGCATCGGGCGTTCTCGAATTCGCGCGAAAAAGCGCGACCGTCTCGGCAACGACTCGATCTTCCCGCAGCAAACGCATCGGCGGAACGACGACACCTTCGGCAAAGAGGTCCGCCGCATCGGCGGGCATCGAGCCCGGCGCGGCGCCGCCGACGTCTGCATGATGCGCTTTATTGGCGGCAAACGCGGCCAGGCGCCCGCCGTCGAAGATCGGCCGCAACAGCGTGACGTCGTTGAGATGCGTGCCCGTCACGTAGGGATCGTTCGCAACCCACATCTCACCCTCGCGAACGCCGCCGTGCTCGCGCGCGATGATCTCGAGCATGCGTTTGAGACCCCACGGAAGCGAGCCGAGGTGCACTGGAATGTGCTCGGCTTGCGCGATCAAACGGCCGTCACGGTCGAAGAGCGCGCACGAATGGTCGAGCCGTTCCTTGATGTTCGGCGAGTAGGCGCTATTGCGCACGGCAAGGCCCATCTCTTCGCTGGCATATACGAGCGCTGCGCCGACGATCTCTGCTACGATCGGATCGATCACTTCGCCCTCTTCTCCAAGACCAGGACGCGGGCATCCGCCGTCAACGACCATTGCGGCGCGACGTACGTCGTGCAGTCGTACTCTTCGACGATCGCCGGCCCTTCGATACGCTCGCCTTCTTTGAGCCCTCCACGTTGCAAAACCGGAACGTCGATGAAGGAACCGTCGACCCAGACGCGTCGCGTGCCCTCGCGTCGCTCTTCGACGACGTTTATCTCCGTCGAAGAGCTGAAGGTGACGCTGGGAGGCAGCGCGCCGACGCCCGTTAGGCGCGCATTTATCAGCTCGACGATCTCGGTGCGAACGTCGTAACCGTAGCGAGCACGGTGCGCGTCGTGAAAACGCTGCGCGATCGATTCGGGGGAATCGGCGTGATCGATCGTCAGCTCGAAGCTCTGTCCGCGATAGCGCGCGTCGTATTGCCGCCGAAAGGCAATCGTTTGCCGTTGCACGCCTTGTTCGATCAGCGAAGCCGCCGCGCGTTCCTCGCTCTCCTCGAACCAGCGTTGCAACGAGCTTTGATCCACCTCTCCGGTCGACCGAAGAACGGCAAGGACGTCGCTGGTGTGAAGGTCTGCCTCCAGCAAACCGTGCGCGGAGAAAAGCCCCGGATGCTCCGGGACGACGATGTGCGCGATCCCCAACTCGTCGGCCACCGCGCAGGCATGCAGCGGCCCCGCGCCTCCGAAGGCGACCAGCGCAAACTCGCGCGGATCCAAGCCGCGCTCGACCGTTACGATCCGCAACACTTTTGCCATTGCGTGATCGATCAGCCGGACGATGCCCTCGGCCGTCACTTCGAGGCTCAATGCCAAGGCTGGGGCGAGGCGTTCGACGGCGGATCGGGCACGCGCTGCGTCGATTGGAAATGCTCCGCCGAGAAGCGCCTCTTGATTCAAACGGCCGAGCACGACGTTCGCGTCGGAAACCGTAGCTTGCTCGGAGCGGCCATAGCAGGCCGGCCCGGGGTCCGCGCCCGCCGAGAGTGGACCGACGCGCAGAGAGCCGGCGTCGTCAAGCCATGCGATGGTGCCGCCTCCCGCGCTTACTTCCGCGAGGTCGACGAACGGAAAGCGAACGGGATAGCCGCTGCCTTTGATCGCGCGGCCGCTGTGCGTTGCGCCGGCGGCTTCGAACTCCCCCACGACTTGGGCGATCCCGTCCACGATGGCGCCGGCTTTCGCGGTCGTTCCGCCCATATCGAACGAGAGCAGGCGTGCGATGCCGATGCGGCGGCCGAGCGCCGCCGCAGCCATTGCGCCGCTTGCGGGGCCGCTCTCGATCAACGCGGCGGGTCGCAAGAGAATCCCTTGCGCCGCAAGGCCGCCGTCACTGCGCATGATGTAGAGCGGTGCCTCGATGCCGGCAGCCCGAATCGCCGCGCCTAGCCGTTCGAGGTAGCCTTCGACGATCGGCGCGAGCACGGCGTTGACGACCGTGGTCGAGCAGCGCTCGTACTCCCGGTATTGGGGATCGACCTGCGACGAGATCGTCACGCGCACTCCCGGAAGGGCGGCAGCGAGGGCCTCGGCGATGCGCCGCTCGTGTGCGTCGTTCGCATAAGAGTGCAGCAGGCAGATCGCGGCCGCCGCTATCTCGCGTTCGCGCAACTCCTCGCACACGCGCTCGACCTCGCTCTCGTCCAGCGGCTGGAGCACGTTCCCGCGAAAATCGACGCGCTCTCGCACGGTCAACCGGTCGTCGCGCGCGACCAGCGGACGCGGCCGTTCGACGAACAGGTTGTAGAGCGCGCTTCGATTTTGACGGCCAATCTCGATAACGTCGCGAAAGCCGTGCGTCGTGACGAGCGCGACGCGCGGAAGCTCCAGATTCATCTGGCCGAGCAATGCGTTGGTTGCGATCGTCGTCGAATGCGCGAGCAGCTCGATCCGCGGCGGCCGTTCATAATCCGCCAAAATTGAGGCGATTGCCTCGACGACCGCGCGATGCGGTTCGCGCGGAGTGCTTGCGACTTTGCGCGCGACGACTCGTCCGCTCCAGGACTCGGCGGCGGCGAGATCGGTGAACGTTCCGCCGACGTCGATCCCGATGCGGAGCGTGCCTGGCATTAACCCAGGGGTTACGTCGCCGGGAAGCGGATCACCGTTAGCTTCGTGGAGCTAAAACCGAAGGCTATACGTGTCGTTTCCGGAGTTGCAGTCTTCGTTTCCGGGCGGCGACGGCGAAGTCATCCGCAGTCTAAAGTCGAAGGTGGTCGTGTTCGTGCCCGCATCGGATGCCCGCTGCCAGACGTACGAAAACGTGTAGGATTGACCGGGCGCTAGGGGCGGCACGCCCCGATCCTCTAACCGAGTTCCGTCTTGATAGACGTCGACGAACTGCAAGACGTTTGATGCCTGCCTCTGATTTCCGAGGTTCGTGACCCTGCCGACCAGCGTGTAGTGGTTAACCGAGCCGTTGCCGGTGACATTCTGCACGCGTACGGATGTGATCGCGGGGTCGGCCCCGGCGCAGCCGGCCGCGGCTGCGTTCACGGAGAACTGAGCGAGAAGGACGGCTGTTAGAATAATTATGCGCATGCTGTGGAACCTACCCTTGCACTCGGGCGGGCGAAACAATCCTCGCTCGACTCTCGTAGGAGCCGTCATGAAACACCGAGCTCTTGCCGCTCTCCTGGCGGCCGCATTTCTGGTTTTCCCGCCGCTTCCGGCCCCCGCTCAAAGCTCGCCGGGCGCGCAAATCTCGGCCCTTCAGCTCCAATCGATCGCCGATTTCCTGGCCGCGGACCCCGAAGCCGCGACCTTCCTCGGCGACTACAGCCACGACGGCGACTGGAGCGATCCGACGCCGGCCGGCATCGCCCACATGAAGCAGCTGCTCGCGACGTACGAACGTAGGCTCGACGGCATCGACATGACCGGCGCCACGCTGCAGGATCGCAACGACCTGCGCGTGATGCGGGCCTTCGCCGCGGCGCAACTCCGGCAACTGGCCGAACTGGAGGCGGGAAAAGACCCGTCCGGGCCGCCGCTGACGGTGCTCGGCGCGGTCTTCACCATGATCCTTCACATGGGCGAACAGGACCCGGCGGTTTGGTGGGATCACATGATCTCCCGGCTGGAGAAGGCCCCGGCGTGGATGGCCGCGCAGCGCCCGCTGATTACCCATCCCGGACGTCTGCAAGCCGAGGTCGCCGTTCAAGAACTAGCGATGGCGCCCGCCCTCTTCAACTACATTTTGACGCCGATGGCCGCGCATCTCCCGGCCGATCAAAAAGCGCGCTTTGAAAAGGCGCGCGACGCCGTAGTTGCGGCGATGACCGAGTGGACCAAATGGATGAGCGCCGGCGCGGCGAGCTGGCCGATCAACTACGAGATGGGAGCGCCGGCCTACAACGCGATGCTCCGCGACGAGCTGCTCTTACCGTACGATGCCGATCAGATTGCAGCCATCGGGCGAAAAACGCTCGATGCAGCCGTCGCGCAAGAGCGTGAAATCCAAGCCGAGGCGAAGGCCAAAGGCGTCAACCTCTCGGATCCGACGCAGGCCGCGGCTAACGGCGGCGGCATGACCCCGGCGACGAAAGATGCGCAGTTCGCGTTCTTTCAAGCGCAACTCGATACCCTACGCGCCTTCATTGCGAACAAACACATCGTGACGGTGCCGGCGTACGTCGGGCAGATGAAGATCGAGGAGACGCCGGCGTTTCTTCTGCCGATTCTCCCGGGCGCATCGATGAATCCGCCGCCGATTCTTTCAAAGCAGGTCGACGGCGTCTATTTCGTTCCGCCGCCCAATCCCCAGATGGCAAAGGCCGCGGCAACCGGCGCGATCTTCGAAGACTTCGATCGCGATCGCGTCCTGATGACCAGCGGGCATGAAGGCTTCCCAGGCCACTTCTTGCAGCTTTCGATCGCCAAACACAATCCCGATCCGGTGCGCCGCTTCTCTTTCGACGGCGTCTTCGCCGAAGGCTGGGCGTTCTATGAAGAAGCACTGCTCGAACGCGACGGCCTTTACGGTAACGACCTCGACGGGCGCTACGCCGTCGCGCAGTTCGAACGGCTGCGCGGCGCTCGCGCTATCGTCGATACGAAACTCGCGACCGGAGAGTGGAGCTTCGAGCGCGCCGTCGCATGGTTCGAAGCTAATGCCGGCGTCGATCACGCGACGGCCCAAGGCGAAGTGAGCCGTTTTGCGCTTGGTCCGGGGCAAGCGTTCGACTATGCTGTGGGTAAGACGCAGATCGAGGCGCTGCTCGCACAATACAAGGCGAAGAAAGGCAGCGCGTTCGATCTGCAAGCCTTCCACGACGATCTGCTCTCGCACGGCACGGTTCCGGTGAGCATCGTCGCAAGCGAAATGCTGGCCGAATAGGAAAGCGGCGATGGGGAGCACGCAACTCTTCGCGTACGAACGTTTTCGTTCGTTGCACGAACGCCAAACGGCGTTCATCATGCCCAATGCGTGGGATGGCGCGTCGGCGGTTTTACTCGCGCGCGCGGGGTTCGAGGCGCTGGGCAGTACGTCGCTCGGCTTTGCCTTTTCGCTCGGGCGTCAAGACGGGATTCACGCCGTAACCCGTGACGAAGCCGTCGCGCACGCCGCATTCTTGGGACGCGTCAGCGGTCTGCCGGTTAACGGCGATCTCGAAGATGGATTCGGTGCGGGTCCTCAGGAATGCGCCGCGACCGTTCGCGCCGGCATCGAGGCGGGTTTGGCCGGTCTTGGCATCGAGGACACGACGGCCGACCCCGCGCAACCGATTCACGATTTCGACGATGCGGTTGCGCGGGTTCGCGCCGCTGCGCAGGCTGCAAGCGGCCGCATCCTGTTGACCGGCCGCACCGACAACTATCTTCACGGGCGTGCCGATCTAGACGATACCATTCGGCGTCTTGTCGCCTTTGCGGAGGCGGGGGCCGACGTGCTCTATGCCCCGGGCTTACCGGACATGGATGCGATCCGTGCCGTCGTTGCCGCCGTGGCACCCAAGGCGGTCAACGTGCTCATCGGTCCCACCAAACCGGTGACGCTGGCCGAGCTGAGTGCGGCCGGCGTGCGACGCGTGAGCGTTGGCGGCGCGCTCTATCGAAGTGCCCTGACCTCGTTGGTGGCAACGGCTCGCGCATTGCGCGACGGAGACCTGAGCGTCTTTAGCGGCGCGATCTCCGGCAGCGAGATTTCGGGGCTCCTGCCTAAAGCGTAAGCGCCGCTTCCGATTCGGACGCCCCGCAACCGGGGTACAAGCCGCTCCAATGGTCAGCAGAATCCGTAAATTCTTCTCAATTCTGGGGCCCGGCCTCATAACCGGCGCGGCGGATGACGATCCGTCGGGGATCTCGACGTATTCGGTCGCCGGCGCGACGACCGGATATTCGATGCTCTGGCTCACGCTGATCTCGACGCCGATGATGGCCGTCATTCAGGGGATGTGCGCTCGTATTTCGATGGTCAGCGGTGAGGGAATCGCCGTGCTCATGCGCAAGCGGCTGCCGCCTGCACTCGTCTATCCGCTGGCGGGCCTCGTCATCGTTGCCAATACGTTTAATCTGGGCGCGGATATCGGCGGCATGGCGGCCGCCACGCGGCTCGTCGTTCCCGTTCCCGTCGACGCGCTCGTCTTTCTCTTCGGTATCGCAATGCTCGTCGGGCAGGCGTGGATGCCGTACGCAACGCTTGCGCGGGTCTTTAAGTGGCTGACGCTGTCGCTCTTCGCCTACGTCGTCACGGCCTTCATCACGCATCCGCCGTGGCTCCAGGTGTTGGAGCAGTTCGCGGTTCCGCGAATCCATTTCAACGCGCTCTGGCTCTCCACGATGGTGGGCGTGCTCGGAACGACGATTACGCCGTACTTGTTTTACTGGCAGTCGTCGCTGATGGTCGAAGAGGACAAAGAGGCCGGCAAGGCGACCATCGCCGCGCGACGTGGAACAGATCCCGGTTCGGTACGAAATATGCACGCCGACGTCAACGCCGGCATGATCTTTTCTAACCTCGTTGCATTCTTCATCATCGTTACGACGGCGTCGACCCTCGGCAGCGCCGGACGGCACGACATCGCCACAGCTCAACAGGCCGCGCAAGCGTTGCGTCCCTTGGCCGGTCCGTTTGCCGAGCTGCTCTTTGCGCTGGGAATGGTGGGAACTGGAATTCTGGCAGTACCGGTGCTCGCGACGTCCTCGGCCTACGTCGCCGCGCAGACCTTTCGTTTCCGGGAGGGTTTGAGCGAGCCTGTGCGGCGCGCGCCGCGCTTCTACACGATCATTGCGGCGGGCATACTGATCGGCATCGCAATGAATCTGCTGCATGTCGACGCAATCAAGGCATTGTTTTGGTCGGCCGTTCTCAACGGCGTCGCGGCCGTACCGCTAATAGCCGTTATCGTTTGGCTCGCTTCGAATCGAAAGATCATGGGCGAATGGGCGAGCTCGGGACTTGCCAGGGCGTGGGGCTGGGCGACGTTCGCGCTGATGGGCGGCGCGACGGCCGGAATGTTTTACTTCATGGCCCGCGGCTCGTGAAAGGAAAGCCGGTTCGCATCGTCAGACTCACGTAGAACGTGCAGCCACTGTTTACCGGACCACATTCATTGCGAGAGCCGTCGGAGCGGATCGCCTTCTGGCTGACCGGACTGGGCGCGTTCCCCGCGGCGCTGCTGATCGGCTACGTGCTTCACGAGTCGATCGGCGCCTCGCAAGTCGCACTCTTTATCGTTATTGCTATGCTCTACGTAACGCTCGCGCGCGGACGGCTCCTCGGCTCGAGCGTGCGGATCCATCAGTTGCAATATCCGCGCGTCTTCTCGATCGTGCAGAATGCGGCCGCGGCTCTCGAGATTCCGACGCCGCTAATCTTCGTGCGCGAGGACAACTTTGTCCCCGCCGTTGCGCTTGGCCTGGGCCAACCCTATGCGCTCGTACTCTCGAGTCATTGGATCGAGCTCTTCTCGGACGACGAGCTGGCCTTTGTGATTGGTCGAGAGCTCGGACATATCGCGGCCGGTCACACACGCTTTCACTCGTTGTTGAGCGTCAACGGCAACGAAAATCCGTTGATCTCCCTGATTTTCGGCGGCTGGCTTCGGCGCTGCGCGCTCACGTGCGACAAGGTCGGGCTGCTCTGTTGCGGCTCGCTCGATGCGGCGATTGGGGCGCTCGGCGTCGCAACTTTTCACGCGTTCGGCCGGCAGGTCGATTATCAGGCATTTGCCGAGCAGCGTGCGGAGATCGCGACCGATTCGGTCCTGCGCTGGGGCGAGTGGCTGAGCAGCGAGCCCTATGCGACGCAGCGAATCGCTTCGATGCGCCGGTTCATCACGTCACCGTCCTATCTGGACGCGCAGGCCTGGTTCGTTCGCGAGCGTGGCGAAGCGCCGCCGGCGCTCGTGCTTCCGGGCGACGCGACGGTCGCTCCCCGAGATTGCGCCGGCTGGTGGCGGCGCTTCGCCGCCGCCGGCATCGATGCGGTCGTGGTTGTTGCGATCGTTACCTCGTTTGGCGGCAGCGTCGCACCGGCCGCGCGCCAGTCCGAGACAAATATATCCGTCACCCCCGGCAACGTGACCGCCTCGGCTCCCGGGCTGGGCGCCATTACGATCCGCGGTAAACCGCACGCCGTCGCGACCGGCGGATCTCCATCTCCCTCGCCGAGTACGAAATGGCACTGGGAAAATCCGGCAGAAGCGGTTCTCGGCGGAGACAGCCTCAACCGTTCCATCAGCGCGATAGTTACAATTGTGGGGCAGGCAATCAGCCATCTCGGCTTCTTCTTCTGGTACCCCGTCTATCTAACGCTGCTCGTCGTTTTCGCGGGACAGACCTTTGGAATGATGATTACCGGTTTGCGCGTGGTGACGATCGACTTTCGCAAACCCAGCGTCGGCCGTACGATTTGGCGCTATATTATCGTATTCTTGGTTTGGTGGCTCATCGTGGCGCTGAGTTTCTTCTGGCGCCGGGTTCTGCTGCACGATCGGTTGACGAAGACGCGCGTCGTAAAGGTCGAGCGCGTCATCGCGCGGTCCACCGAGCAGGTACCAGGGGCTACGGTTCCGACGTAACCGTCAGTCGGACCGCAGCGGTCCCGGATACGACGTGCCCGACCGATGCACTCGGACTTACCGTGTCGATCTGCAGCCGGCCGACATTTTCGTCGACGTGCAGCGATGCATGCGTCGTGGGATCGATGAGCGACTTCACCTTCACGATATCGAACGTCTGGCCCACCTGTACGCCGGCATTGGAGCCGATGTTGATGATGATGCTTCTTCCGTCAACGGCGGCAATCTGTCCGCGCAGCGTCGCGGCCACCGGGCCGGAGTTGAAGCGGCTAGCATCGATTGTCGAGGCGATCTTCGCAGCCTCGTCGTCGATGAGATGGCCCATGTCGCTGTTGACGAACTGCTCGTTGCTATAGGAGCCCGCCACGGAGCCCGTGAATCCGCCGGCGTTCCAGGATGTGCCCGACCGCGACTCCTCGTCGGAGAAGCTCTGAACGATCTGTCCGGTCTTCGCGTCGATCACGCGCACCGCGACTTTGATCGTCACGCGATGGGTCGAGACTCCCCCCGCAGCCGCTCCGAAGACGCCGGGGAGTAGACTTCCCGCATTCGCTCCGCTCCCACCGGTCTGATCCAGCTGGAGGATGTTCCCCGTTATCAAGTAGCGCGAGCCGACGAGGCGCCCAGCCTTAATGGCGGTCTCGGGATCGACTTCGCCGCTGGCGCCGAGCTGCTGCTCGCCCAGGGTCGAGCTGAGGTGCGAGCGATCGACCACGTTGAAGCGTCCGTCGTTGACCATCCGGTCGGTGAGGAGGTCGCTCAGCGCCACGCCTGGCTCGAAGGAACCGTACTGATCCGAACTGAGGCCGTGCATCGAGAAGTCCAGGACCGCGATGGAGGGTCGCGGACCCGCTCCCGCTTGCTGAGCCAATCCCCAGACCGGAGCGTACGCCAAGGCGGCGGCAATAAAAAAGGGCGGCAGATGTTTAAGCACGACCCCATTATGCCACAACGGCGGCTCGTTCGGATATGGCGAAAGGGAAGTACGTATGTGCGGCAGATTTACCCTCACCAAACCGCAGGCGCTTCCCGCTGCGTTTCCGCAGTTTCGCTACCCGGAGTTCAGCGAGACGCGGCTTCCGCGTTATAACATCGCACCGACACAGGACGTGCTCGGCGTCCGAAACGATGGGCTCGACACCGTTGAGATGATGCGCTGGGGTGTTCGCGGCCGCGTCAACATTCGCGCCGAATCGATTTCGGCGCGACGCAGCGCCGTGCCGCGACGCTGCATCGAGTTTGCGGATGGCTTCTACGAATGGCGCGAGCGCCGACCGTTTTACTACACGCTGCGCTCGGGCGAGCCGTTCGCCTTCGCCGGTCTCTGGGAGCCAAGCAATGGTCTCGCGGCGTGCGACGTCGTGACTTGCCGCCCGAACTCGCTCGTCGCTGCGGTGCACGATCGCATGCCCGTCATCCTTTCGGGAGACGGCGTCGCGCTTTGGCTCGACCCCGAACCGCTACCGCCCGACGCGGCCGGCGCGATATTGCGCCCGCTCGACCCGGCGCTCATGACCGTGCGCGAAGTATCGAGGCGAGTCAATAACGCGAACTACGACGCGGCCGACGTTCTCGCGGCGGCCGAGCCGCGTTTGTTTTGAATGAGCACGACGCCGGTCGCTATCAGCCAAGCCGCCGCCGGTAGCGCGCCGACGATTCCGGGGCCGGCGCCGCCGGGCGCCATTGCACCGTACGAGAAAAAGATCGAGAAGGTCGCGAGCGTCGCCCCGAACGACGCGACATATCCCAGCGTCGCGAGCCACTGCGGCGCGGACGCGTGACGTCGTATGCTATGCGCCGCGGCAAACAGGAAGATCGCGACGGGAGCGTAGCCGAGACCGCCTTGCACAAAGACGAAGGCAACGAAGATGCTGGCGAGTCCGTTGGCCGTAAATGCGTCGGGTGGAAGATAGACTGTCGCAATCTCCAAGCACGCCGCCCACAAGGAGCTCGCCGCCATCACGACGCCCGCGATCAGCGCGAAAGTGGGAAGCCCCTCTTGACGCCCCGGCGCGGCTATCAAATAGCTGCGCAATCCGACCAAGAACCAGAGAAAGAAAGCCACTGCGGGAAAGGTGAGCCACGCTGCGCACAGTAGCGCAAACCGGTGTTGATCGAATGCCAACGCGGCATCGGAAGGCTTTTGGTCCATCCCCGGCATGCCGCCGTTGAGGATTGTCGCGATGACCAGAACGGCGACGTAACAAAGGACGGACCAACCGGCAGAGCGCTCTGCGTGCACGTTTTCCATAGGCGCCTACGTCACGCCATAAATGAAGGAATTCCTTCCTTTCCGCCGCGGTGCTTCTAGAGGCCGTAATACTTGAACGCCGGCCACATCGCGGCCAGCGAAACGCGAGGGTGCGTGCAGAGATAAATCGGCAGGGGACCCTCGAGCATCCAGCGGTAATCGTTGCGGTAGACTGCGATCTGGCGAACGTTGCCGAACCAGCGCAGCAGCAGCCAATAATCGGTCGCGCCGACGGCTAAGACCGAACGGCCGCTATAGCCACGCGTGCCCCAGAGGTAGTAGGAGTTGTTCGGGCTGATGACCGTTGGCAAGCCGTAACGCGGCCCGTAGTAATCGATGGCGCCGGCATAAGCGTAGCGATCGGCAAAGACCGCCGTGATCTTGCGTTGCGATGCAGGCAGCGACCAATACGCGCCCGCGACGGTTTGTGTCATCGTCTTCCAGCCGAGCTGGTCGGCGAACATCGGGTTGATCAAGTGACGCTCGCCGTCGGGCGGCGCGGGGCGGCTCAAGCCGATTGCGCGCTCGTAGGCCATGTACTGGGGAAGCGGCAGAATGGGAAGCGAAAGCGGAAACATCGGTAGACCGGCGACGAAGGTCGCCGCAAGGAGTGCGACTTTTAAGCGCCAAGGCCTCGTGCGCAACGCGCCTTCGATTGCCACCGCGCCCGCCGCGAAGAGCGCCGGGTAGAACCCTTGGATATAGTAGCCGCGGCCGATGCTCGCAACGAGCAGCCCCAACAGCAAAAGATAGGCAACCGTTAGATACCGGTACGCCTTTTCACGCCACAGCCAGATCAGCCCCCAAACCCATACTGGTGCGAAGAGCGGATTTTGATACATGAACTGGAGTGCGAACATGTAAAGCGCGTTGATCCAGCGGTTTGGGGATTCATCGGCCATGCCGTTACGAAGCGCGTGGCGGTTGAGTTGATCGTTGTGCAGCACTTCGAGCATGGGGAAGCCGTGACGGACTTGCCAGAGCGCGTTGGGCATTACGAGCAGTGCGGTCAACAGTACGCCCAACACTAGCCAGCGCGACCGCAGCAGGCTGGCGTGGCCGGTCAACAGCAATCCGAGCACCAATGCAAAGGCGCACGCAGCGATCGAATACTTCGCGTACATCGCGAGCGTCACGACCAGAGCGATCGGAACGTAAAGGCGAGTGTCTCGCGTCTTGACCAGCCGAATCGTTAAATAGATCAGAACGGTCCACGCCGCCGGCGAAAGCAGCTCCGTGGACAGGCCGTAAGCAATGCCGATCAATCCTGGGGCCAGGACGATCGTCAGGCCCGTCAACGCTTGCGCAAACGCGCCCCCGCGTAACTCGCGCGCAATCGCGCAACCATAGAGCACGGTGACGCCCGATAGAATCGCGGGCAGAAAGCGTAGCCCCCACACCGGATATCCCAGCGGCGCCGTCAGCCATGTGACGAACGGCGCGAGCGGCGGCTGGTCCACGTATCCCCAGGCCAGATGCTTCGCGCAATCGATGAAGTAGAGCTCGTCGCGATAATATCCGAAGCGGTGACAGACGGCGAGATGCAGCGCGGTGGTGGCAAGTGCCAACACGTACGCGCTCGTATGAAGCCGGAGCTTCATACCGTATTCGTAGCGGTTTGCGATCCTGCGAGAAAGAGTTGGCTGATGCAGAGGCCGACGATCCCAGCTTCCACGATCGACCCAAAGACGAAGCTGGCGTCCCACCACGTTCCGCCGAACATCGGAACGGCGAACGCAAAGTACGCCGCCAAATACGCCGAGGGAACCGCGAAGCCCAGCGCTCGAAAGGCGTTGGGATTACGTACCGTTGGGCGCAGCTTGGCGACGAGAAAATCTCCGACGAGCCCCGCGGCGATTGAGGCCAGCACGACGAGCAGCAACTCTTTGAGATCGCTGCTGAGCTCGCCGCCGATCCACAATTTTTCGACGACGCACAAAACGATGAGGGCGCCGAAGGCCGGCCGCCGGCCGGCGCAGACGTAGAGAACCACCGCGGCGAGCAGGAGGCTCTGCCAAATCACGATCGCGATTTCGAGTGCCTGCTTGTAGAAGAGGAAGACCGAAAGGACGAACTGCTCGCGCTGGAATGCGACCTGCGGCAGCGGATGATCGCGCATCAACGCTTCGGGATAGAAGCCGTATTGCGTAACGAATTGAATGATTTCAAACGCGAGCCCGAGCGAAATCAGCATCGGAAGCTGTTGGACCAGGCGCGTGCCTTGCGGACGCGCGAGCGCGCTGCGTACGGGGCCGGTGATTAAGAAGAAGAGGCCGGTGAGCAAAAAGAGATGCGGAGGGCTGAGCAGCAGATCGAGCTGGTGCTCGAACCCAAAGATCGAATGCCAGACGAAGTCGAGTGCGCCGCCCACCAGCAGCGCTGCGACGCCGATCACGCTCTGTGAATAGCCGGTGGGAATCGCCTTCCAAAAGGAACCGGCGCGGCGATAGTTACTCCAAATACTCGCACTTAAGACCACGGCTGCAAAGACGGCGCCGCTGTACATCGTCATATGCCACGGATTGAGAAACGATTCGACGGCGAGAAAAAGATGCTGATGCGCATCGATGAAGAGCCCCGTCAGTATCCAGAGGCCCGCGAAGGTCGCCAACCAATCGAGCCGGCTGGGCGAACCCAACGGCTCGACGACGACGTCGAGGCGGGGTAGGGAAGGCCCGGCTTCTGCTCGAGGGGAAAGCAAATCCATCAGCTTCATGTATCGGGAGTCATCCTTCGACTCGCCTCGAAACCCTTTTCATAGCGCTCTTCGCGGATTGGTGATCGGGGCGCTTTGTTGTGTTAATGCGTGTTCGTCCAAGCCGGTTGCCGTTCCGCCAAATCTCGTCGTTTCAAGCAAGGCGCCGCAGGCGCTGCCTACCGCTCCGGTCGCAACGCCGAACGCCCCGCCCCGGATCGTGCGCATTTGGTTTTCCACGCTGACGCTTCGCCCCGGTACGTGGTTCGATGGGACAATTGTGGGAAGCAGCAACGTGGCGTCGGTCGAAGTCCGCACGGCCGCCTTTTCGATCAACAGCAGGCAGATGGCGCCCGGCATCTACCATTTTCATATGCGCGTGCTCGAACTGCCGCCGCTCTCGCGCCGGCATTCGTACGAGCTCTATATCATCGCACGAAATACGCCGGGCGACGAAGCGGTCGAAGAGGCTCCGCTGCGCGTCGAGTGACTCGCCCGCTCGAAAGCGGCCGGCCATTCGCCCGGTCCCAAACACCGAGGTACGCATTCCACCGATGAGACGGCAAGATTTTGTGCGGGCGGCCGCCGGCACGCTCGCGGTAGTTTCAGTACCTGGGGCGACGCTTCGCGCGCTAGCCAGCGACGTCGTCGATGTCACGCTGCGCGCGGCACCTCTTCGGTTTTCGCCCGCGCCTGGCTTGCACTTTTCGGGGCTAGCGTACAACGGTACGATTCCCGGACCGCTCCTGCGCGTCGCGTACGGACAACGCATTCGCGTCCGCTACACGAGCGGCGTCGGAGTAGCGACCAGCATCCACTGGCATGGGATGCTTCTGCCCAATGCGATGGATGGCGCGGCCGGGATCACGCAACCCGCGGTGCCGTTTGGGGGCGAGTATCTGTACGATTTCGTGCCGGGACCGCCCGGCACGCGCTGGTATCACGACCACGCGTTTAGCTTGGCCTCCGCGCGAGGGCTCTTCGGGATGTTCGTCGTCGACGATCCGAACGACGAGCCGGCCGAGCGCGAGTTTGCGCTCATCTTTCACGATGTGCCGAAGTGGAGCTCGCTGGTCGCGGCGCAGCGCGGCGTCAGCAACGCGCCGATGACCGATCCGGTCGTATCGGGCGATGGCATGCAAATGATGCGTCGTAGCATGGGCGATGAGGTCGCCTATGTCGCCCATTGCATCAATGGCGCGAGTTACCCGCACGGGAAGACGCTTGCGATCCGCAGCGGCGATCGCGTTCGCCTGCGCATACTCAACGCGAGTCCGACGCAGACTCGCTACGTGCGGCTCGCGGAACACGAGCTCGTCGTGACGCACGCCGACGGCAACCCTCTCGCCCAGCCAACGACCGTCGACGTGCTGCGAATCGGTGCCGGGGAACGATACGACGCGTACTTCGAAGTGCGCAAGCCGGGCGCGTTCCTGCTGCAGGGCATTTCTGGCGATCCACTCGAGTCGCAGCAGGCCGTTCTCCTGTATACCGAAGGCATGGAGAATGCCCCGACGCGCGCCGAGCCGAAGACGCTCGATGGGTTGCGCGTCTTTAGCTACGAGGCAGCCGGCGGGGTTGACGGGCAAATGAAGTCGCCTGCGGGTATGCTGCCGACGTACGACCTCGCACTCGGCGGAGGGGGCTGGGAAAATCCGCGATGGACGATCGCCGGCAACGTCTGGCCGAACACGCCAAAGCTGCGCGTCCGTCGTGGCGAACTCGTGACGGTGCGTTTTCGCAACACCAGCGATATGGACCATCCAATGCACCTGCACGGCCACACCTTTGCATTGACGGAAGTCAACGGGGTGCCGTTATTGCGCCCGCTCGCCAAAGACGGGTCGCTCGTTTCCGCAGACGGCGGCACTGCGACGTGGCAGTTTACGGCTAATTCATCGCCCGGGCGCTGGCTACTGCACTGTCACAACGAAATCCACATGGTCGGCGGTATGATGGCGGAGGTCGTCTACCTAACCTGAAGGAGGGTATCAGTGCCGAAGTATTTGATTCACGCGTGCTACACGGCCGAAGGGGCACGAGGCCTACTAAAAAGCGGCGGGACCGCGCGCCGCAGAGCCGTTGAAGAGCTGCTGGCGCCGCTAGGCGGCAAGCTCGAAGCCTTTTACTTCACGTTTGGTGACGAGGATGCGATGCTTATTATCGATCTTCCCGATCACGTCGCCGCCACGGCCATCGGTTTGGCCGTCAGTGCTTCGGGTTCGATGCGGACGAGGTCGACCGTTCTCATAACGCCTGAAGAGGTCGACGAGGCGATCACGAGGCCCGTCAAGTTCCACCCACCGGGGGAGTAACATAACGGTCGAGGTGCCGCGGCGCTCGGTTTCCCCCAGACACACGTGCAACCTTGCGACAGCGCGGCACCCCGAACCGTATCAACCGATGCTACCCTCAAGGCATGAAGAAAGCGTGAATTGCCCTAGTTTCGCCGCGCTAGCGCAAACTGCCATACACCTGGCACTCAGGCCGGCGATGATTGCCATCATGGAGCGGGAGCACTACGCAGTCATTGATGTAGAGACGACCGGATTTAGCGCCACTCGCGATCGGATCGTCGAGGTTGCCTGCGCGCTGATCGACGGCGAGCAGATCGTGGAACGCTGGGCGACGCTCGTAGATCCGGGAATCGCCATTCCATCGTATGCGACTGCGGTCCATGGCATTACCGACGACATGGTGAGTGGCGCACCGCGCCTCGGACGGGCTCTCAAGCATTTGCGGCGCCGGTGCAAAGGCCGCGTCGTGGCGGCGCATTACGCGCGATTCGACCTGTCTTTCGTGGGGCCATCATTCGGACGGAAAGGTCTCTGTACGATGCTGCTCGCGCGAGCGTTGTTTCCCGAAGCGCCAAACCATAAGAATCAGACGCTGCGGCGCTTCCTCGAAATCGATCGGGCTGCCGACGAAGAATTTGAGGCGCATCGCGCCCTTAGCGACGCACTGGTCAGCGCGCACATCCTCATCGCATGCCGGCGCCGCTTTCGTGCCCGCTACGCAGATGAGTCCTGGAAACGGTTCACTCGCCGAAACGCCTTCGTCGTTATGAAGGCGCGCTGATTTCGGTTTAGAGCTTGCCCGCTTTGGGAAAGTCGAGGCGGGGGGTCCTTTTCGTCTGTGCGCTACGGTCCTTGTTGCCTTGCAGAGGCGAACCGGTGACTCGTTTCTCCGGCTCGCCGCGTTCAATTACGCCTTCAGTCGACGCGCCGGCGAGTAAGCGACGCTAATGCCCCAGAAGTCCCGGGGCTCCGCTATGGACCACGAGCGCATGCTTCGTATGCTTGCCGACTCCGTGCCGCAAATCATCTGCACGGCCGGTCCCGACGGCAAGATCGACTATTTCAATCGCCGTTGGTTCGAGTTCACCGGTTTGGGTGAGGCCCAGACGTTTGAGAACGACGGCTGGCTGCAGGCATTTCATCCCGACGACCGCGCCGCCGTCGAAGCCGGATGGGAGACCGCCGCTCGAGACGGCAGCGATTTCTCGGTTGAGGCCCGAGTCGGCTCGCAAAGCGGAGGGTACTATTGGTTTCTCGAGCGCGCCGTGGCCGTGCACGCGAAAGACGGTTCCGTCGTTCGCTTCTTCGCGACGGCGACCGACATCAATGACCGAAAGCGCCTGGAAGAGCGCGAGAGGTTTCTCTCGCATGTGAGCGAGGTTCTCGCCTCGACACTCGATGGTCGGGAGGTGCTGCAAAAGATTACCGAGCTCTGCGTGCCGGAGTTTGCGGATTGGTGTCAGGTGCAATCGATCTCCGCTGAGGACGAACTGGTTGTGGAAGCGGTGCGCCATAGCGATCCCGAGTTGAACAAACGTCTGGAGCACTTGGTCGGGCGCAGCGTTATTGTTCGGAACTCGTTCTTCGGGTCGCCGCAGGTGCTGCGCCAGGCGCAGAGCCGAGCGCTCGATCACGACGCGACGCTGCGCGCCGTGCGCGAGAACGTTCCCGATCCGGAGGATCGAGCGATTTACGAAGAGGCCGGCTTGGGCACGGCGTTGATCGTGCCGATGGTCGCGCACGACCGCACTCGGGGCACGTTGCATCTCGTTAATATCGATCCCGACTCGTGCCGCTCCGGGCTCACGATCGAGGTTGCCGAAGAACTGGCACACCGCGCCGCGCTCGCCATCGACAACTCACGGCTGTACGAGCAAGAGCACCGCGTCGCCTCGACCCTGCAGCGCGCCTTGCTGCCGGCTCATCTGCCTTCGCACCCGCGAATCGAGCTGAGTTTCGCGTATCGCCCAGCCGAACGCGAGTCGCGCGTCGGCGGCGACTGGTACGACGCATTTGCGGTATCCGATGGCAGAATGGCCATCTCCATCGGGGATGTCGGCGGACATGGGCTCGAAGCGTCGGTGGCGATGAACGCCGCGCGCCAAGCCCTGCGACTCAGCGCGTTGGAAGGTCTATCGCCGGCGCGAACGCTGCGCCGCGCCAACACCGCGCTGATGATCAATGAAGAGCATCCCTTGATCACGGCAATCCATGGGATCCTCGACATCGAGCGCTCGACCTTTCGTTACTCCTGCGCGGGCCATCCGCCACCGGCAGTTGCTCCGCTCTCCGGCGTCGCGCGTTATATCGAAGGCGGCGGCATTCCGATGGGCGTCGAGCTGGATACGACGTTTCCGACACGTGAAGTTAAACTCGAGCCATACGCGACGCTGCTGCTCTATACCGACGGCTTGCTCGAGTTCGATCGTAACATCGAACGCGAATCCGCCCGCCTTCTCGAGGCGCTGAGCGACCGCGTCCACGATACTAGCTCGGACGGCGCGGGTAGATTGCTGCGCCACGTGCTCAATAACCGCCAACTCGACGACATCGCCGTGCTCTCCGCGACGATTCTCCCCGCGCGGCCCGAAACCGTCGAGCTCAGACTACCGGCAGCGCCGTCGTCGGCGACGATCGCGCGGCGCTTCGTTTCACGATACGCGCGCGTGGCACAGCTGGGGCCCGAGCGTACCTTCGATCTCGTCCTGGCCGTCGGCGAAGCCGTCGCCAACGCCGTCGAACACGCCTACCGCGGTGCGGCGGGCGATTTCGTTCTTCGTCTCTCCACGAGCGACGGCAGAATTCTCGGAGAAGTGCAAGACCTCGGCACGTGGCGCGAGGGACGGCCGTCGCCCGAGCGCGGCCGCGGCCTGGCGATCCTACGCGCGACCACGCGGCGCCTCGAGCTCAACCGGTCGGGCCACGGAACGATCGTCGCCTTCGCCGTATAAAAGCCCGCACTTCGCGCGCTCCACGAACGCGCAGAGAAGGTTGGCCAACGCCATCTCTTCGGGCGAGCGGCACGAGATGTCGAGCAGGCGCGGGCTGCAGACGAGCACGCTAACGGCTCGCGCCCGCGAGATCGCGACGTTGAAGCGATTGCGCTCGAAGAGGAACTCCATGTTGCGCGGCATGTCCCCGCCGCTCGACGTTGCCATCGAATAGAAGACGACGGCGGCCTCTTGGCCTTGAAACTTGTCGACCGTACCGACTTCGATGCCCGTGCTCGCTTCAATATCGAAGCCGGCGCAGTGAAGTTTGTGCTGAATCAAGCGGCGCTGCGCGTTGTACGGCGTGACCACGATGATATCGCGATCGGTCAAGCGGCGCGCGACGCCGGGCCGGCCGGGCGGTTTTGAATCGACCAACGTGCCCAGCTCGCGCAAGCGCGCGATTTGTGCGACGATCTCGTCGGCCTCTTCCTCGGAGCGCGAGTTGTTGCCGGCGTGCTCGACCTCGACATAGTACGGGCCCGCAAGTGTTTTGCCGCCCGCGATAACGCGATGCTCTCGCGTCGAGTCTGCGGCGCGTAGCCGCCGCTCGTACATCGCCTCGGAGATGAAGGCGCAAATGTCGGGCTCCATGCGATACGAAACGTCCAGAAAGATCCCGCGACGCGCCGAAACGGTGTGCTCCTCGCCAAGCAGGTGCTCCAGAACTGAATCGCCGGCGTGGAGCGGCTGTTGTCCCTGGCCCACCTGAGCGAGCTGCGCCGGGTCGCCTAGCAGCACGACGTTCCTGGCGCACGTAGAGAGAGCGAGTGCGTCGGCGAGCGCCATTTGTCCGGCTTCGTCGATGAAGAGGTAGTCGAACTTTCCAGCGAGCTCTTCGCGTGCGAAGAGCCATCCGGTACCGCCGGCGAGCACATAATCGTCGCCATAGAACTCATCGTTGGAGTCATACGACTGGATAAATGCCGAATCGCGGTACTGCGAGTCCGGGTTTTGTTTCGTGTGCTTGTAACGACCGTGGAAGCTACCGCCGCGCGCAGCGCTGCATTCCTCGATCTTACGCAGCAAGTTGTGAATCGCTTTATGACTGTTGCTGGTGACTGCAACCCGCTGCCCGCGCTCGAGAAGATCGCAGATCACTTGCGATCCGTACGTGCTCTTCCCGCTGCCGGGCGGGCCCTGGATGAAGAGGTAGCTGTTATCGAGCGCTGCCACCGTCTCGGAGACACTTTCGGCGTCGACGACTTGGGGTTGCAAGGAGCGGGCACTAACGACCCGAGGATCGCGGTTCGCCAGCAAATCGTAGGTTGCGGGGTATTCGCTGAACAGGTTTCCGTCCAGGAACGAGCGTGCGATTCGTGCCAGTGCGTCGCGTTGCACGTTCGCGGGCCACGGAGGGCACGGTATTAACTCGGTGACGGCGCGAGCGTCCTCTATCGAGGCAGTAGTCTTGAGCCCGAGCAATCTCGTCTCGTGGTCGAGCGAAAGGATCGTTCCGGCCGGCTTCCGGGTTCGCGGATTATAGACGTCGCCACCCGCCGCCAACTTGTGCTGCTGCTCCGGAAACTCGTACGTGTAGATGCTGCTTCGCTGGACCTCTTGCGGCGGAATATCTTCGCGCAAGGTGAGGCCGCCGATGGACTCCGTATCGAACTCGCGGAGGCCGTCCACGTTTTCGCACCGGTCGAAAAACGCCCACCACTCTGGTTTCTCTTCGCGGCGGTGATAGGCTAAAAGCGCCGCCAGGAGATACCGCATCCTCGCCTGCGGGTTCATCGAGCGATACTCGTCTTCCGACTGCGGTGGCGGAATGCTGCCGAGCAGCATTCGCTCCAAGTCGCTGCGCCGCGCTTCCTCGCGCTCCTCTTTTTGGCGCGTCACGCATTTCTTGCACGCCGCCGTAAACTCGGCGTGGCAAGGCTCGTCCGGAGCTTTCGCCGGGCGAAGCGGCAGATCGACGCCGTACTTCTCGATCGCTTCGAGTCGCCGGTCGAGCAGCCAGTCGCGCAGCCGGTGCGTCGAGCGGCAGTCGTCCCGATTGTAGTTCTCGATGTCGGCCAGAATGCGCTGATCCCGTCCGAGCAGCCAGAGCTCGAACATGACAATGGATTCGTCGCCTTTCCGGACGTCGGTCTCGCGCTCGAGCTTGTAGAGGCGCTCGACCTTCTTGAGTCCGTAGCCGTCTTCGGAGATCGCGAGCGCCTGGCGGACGACCGCAAAGAGATCGACGAGCACTTCCCCGCGCAACAGCACGTCGATCTCCGCTTCGCGCGTGCAATGTGCTTGCGCAAGTCGTCGCAACGCGGTCTTCTCATAGTTTGCATAGTGATAGACGTGCAATGCCGGATAGCGCTTGCGCCGCTCCATTATGAAATCGACGAACTCCTCGAACGCTCGCTTCTCCCCCGCGCGATCGAGCCCCCAAAAGGCGCGAAACGACGGGTCGTCGTCGGGCATCCAGCAGCCGAGGAGATACTCGAGGCTGCGGCCGGGCTCGTAGAGCGGGTCGCCCTCCATATCGAAGAAGACGTCGCCGGGCGAAGGCTTCGGAAGCAATGCGAAACCGAGCGGCGGTTCGTGCGCCAGCAGCTCGTAGATCGTCTCGGCGCTGTCACGTCCCCGGACTTGCAGCGACGCTTGACGGCGAAGCTTGATAAACGTCTCGGGGTTCATGGCGTTAGGCCGCTGCCCGTCCGCGGCACCTGCGAGATGCGTGACGCGCCTGATGCCGGCCGCCTCGAGCTTCGCGATCTGGTCGCGCCGCAACCACGCGACTAAGCTCAGGTGATCGTCGTCGACGCGTTGCTTCGCGCATGCATCGTCCCACGGGCAGATTTCGCAGTGGCCGCATCGAAACGGGTAGGTCGCAGCGTCACCAGCTCGGTCGAACTCCGGATTGGTAACGTATTCCAAGAACGCTCTTTTTAGATGGCGGTAGTACGCCATGTAATCGTTCATGCGGAAGCGCTGCTCTTCGCCGTTGCCGAAAACGACGTGCCCAAACTCCGGGAGCCGCCCTTGGAGGCGCTCTAAATGTTCGCTGTAGTTGCAGAGCTGCACTAAATAATATGCCTTGGGTGCTAGCGCGAGCTTCGTGTCGACGACCTCGTAACCGTAGTCTCCCAAGCGCGACGGCGCCTCGACTCGCCGCAGGAAATCCGCGTGCCCGATAAACTCGCCGTCGAAGAACGTCGCTTGGTAAATGACGCGTACCCCGCGCTGCATCGCCTCGAGCGTCCGTACCTCGGCTTCACGATACTGCTCCACACCCGGCTGGGCGCGATCGAACTTCACGACTTCATCGGGGTAGCGCTCGATCAAGGCTTCGAGGTGCCGTTGCTCGTGCTCTTCGCCCTTGCGGCGGATCAGCTCGGCGCGTTCGTCTTGCGGGTCGGGCCGGAGGAGCCGCTTTCGCGCCACCAACGCCTCGAGCTCGGTGAGCCGTTTACACTCGAGGTAGTCGTTGAGATCGCTGGCGGAGTAAACGAAGTATCCGTCGAGACGTTGCATATTGGCGGAGCGGTATTCGAATTTTGCAAGGATGGGGCCTTTGATGTGAACGAACGAATCGCACAAGCATGGAACGCAGCCCGACGTCAAAAATAGCCCTGCGCTTCGTCATCATCATGGGAGTGGTCAATCTCTTCGCGGATATGACGTATGAAGGTGCGCGCGGCGTGGCGGGCGCCTTTCTCGGCCATCTCGGCGCAAATGGTGCGGCCGTGGGGATCATCGCCGGCGGTGGCGAGTTGGCCGGTTACCTCATTCGTTCGGTGAGTGGAGCGATTGCCGATCGTACCGGACGATATTGGATCAACGCGTGGGTCGGCTATGCCATCAACATGCTCTGCGTTCCCGCGCTCGCTCTCGCTGGAAGCTGGCCGGCCGCGGCGGGTCTTCTGATTGGCGAACGCGTCGGGCGCGGCATTCGAAAACCGGTCATAGCGGCGGCGCTCTCGGAGGCGGGTCGCCATGTGGGAAGCGGTCGCGCTTTCGGAATCAACGAGGCCCTCGATCAAATCGGCGCGACCGCCGGCCCCCTCATCGTCGCGTTTGCCGTGGCGCGCGGCGGCTACGCCGCGGGATTCGGCATCCTCATCGTGCCGGCGTTGGCGACCTTGGCGATCTTTGGCGCTGCCGCGTCGGCAGGACGAACCGTCGTTCCACGTGCCGATGAAGGCGAAGCATCGATCGTGCGCGATTGGCCCGCGCTCCGGCGGTATGCGATCGGCGGAGCGCTCTTCGCGGCCGGTTATGTGGATTTTGCTTTGATCGCCTTTCACTTTCAACACAACGACGTGATGAGCGTGCCCGCGATATCGGTCTCGTTTGCCCTCGCGATGGCGGTTGGAGCGCTCGCCGCCCCAATGCTGGGTCGCTTCTTCGATCGTGTGGGCAAGCCGGTGATCGGGCTTGCGTTGGGGATCACGGCGCTCGCGACGCCGCTCGCGTTTCTTGGGCATGGGGCGCTCGCAGAGTCAGGGGCGGCGCTCTGGGGCGTGGGAATCGCGGTTCAGGATGCACTCCTGCTCGCGCTGGTATCGACGGCGATCGCGCGCAAGAAAGCGACGGCCTTTGGCCTCTACGATCTCGCCTTCGGCATCGCGTGGTTCGCGGGAAGCGTAGTCAGCGGCGTGCTGCTCGACCGATCGATCTCGAGCCTAGTTCTTTTCTCGACGCTTTTACAGCTTTGCGCGATTCCGTTCTTTACGGGTGGAAATAAGGGCAACCATGCCAGGATGGCGACCAAGGGGCGGTGAAAGATTTTCGCCGATGAGCTTTCGGCGACTCGCCGTGGCAATGTCGGCGCTCGCATCGATCGTTTCGTGGCCGGGATGCGCGAGCAGCACGACCCCCGGCGCACCGCCCGCTCCCGTGCCGGTAGGCAAGTACCTTAAACACGTTGTCATCATCATTCAAGAGAATCGCAGCTTTGACAATATGTTCAGTGGTTTCCCCGGCGCCGATGCGCCGCGATTCGGTTACGAGGGCCAGAAAAAGATTGCCCTTCATGCAACCCCGCTCGAAGATCCCGGAAATATCGAGAACAACTGGCGCGACTCGATCAGCGGCTGGAACAACGGCAAGATGAACGGGTTTGCCCACGAACATTTCTACGGCGGCCCGCGCGACTACGCGTATGCTTACGTGCCGCGCGCCGAATCGGCGCCGTACTGGGCCATGGCGCGCCAATTCGTGCTCGCGGATCACATGTTTCCGACGGAGTTTGGTCCGAGCTTTACGGCACATTTGAGCTTGATCGCCGGAAATACTAACATCGAGCAGGGCCCGCTTGCCGAAGTCGACGCCCCCAATCACATAATCTGGGGATGCGACGCACCGCCGGGCACGCGATCGTTTACGCTCAACGTCCATCGCGTCGAACGGTTTAACGGGCCGTTCCCGTGTTTTACGCGCTTCCCGACGCTCGCCGACGTGCTCGACGCCCCCGGCGTTTCGTGGAAGTATTACGCGTCCCCGCTGAGCCGCATCGGCGGGAAGGTGTGGTCGGAGTTCAGCTCGATTCGAGCGGTGCGCTATGGGCCGGATTGGAAGAACGTCATCTCGCCGCAGACGCGAATTCTCGACGACGTTCCCGCCGGCACCCTCGCCGACGTGTCGTGGATAACGCCGGACTGGAAGGATTCGGATCACACGGGCAGCGGCTACGACGACGGCCCGTCATGGGTCGCTTCGATCGTTAACGCAATCGGAGGAAGCTCGTATTGGGGCTCGACGGCGATCGTAGTGCTCTGGGACGATTGGGGCGGCTGGTACGATAACGTGCCGCCGCCTCAGCTCGATTTTCGCGGCTTGGGCATTCGCGTTGGGTGCATCATCATCTCGCCGTACGCGCGGATCGCGCCCGGTGCGAAGACGGGCTACGTTTCGCATACGCAGTACGAGTACGGCAGCATTCTCAAGTTCATCGAACAGGTTTTCAACCTGCCCCCGATCGGACCGCCATCCGCTGGCTTTACCGATACGCGCGCCACCAGCATCCTGGACACCTTCGATTTCACGCAATCGCCGCGGGCGTTTACCGTTATTCCGTCACGCTATCCGGAATCGCACTTCCGCTCCGAGCGGCCGTCCTTCATTCCGCCGGACAGCGACTGATGCACGCCTGGGTGTTCGCTTCCGAAGACGCGCGTACGGCGGTCGACGCGCGTACCGAGTTTGTCGAATTTCTTCGCAGCATTGGAACCGGCGACGAGCTCGTCTACAAGGCCGAGCTCGTCTTTGGCGAGCTGCTCGGCAACGTCGTTCGCCACGCTCCGGGCCCCGTGGAGATCTCGTTCGACTTGGGCCCCGGCGCCGCAATCCTTCACGTCATCGATTCCGGCCCCGAGTTTCCCGTTGCCCAGCCGCATCTCCCCGACGACGTGCTCAGTGAGCTCGGACGGGGCCTATTCATCGTTCAACAACTCGCAACCGACGTGCGCGTCGAACGTATCCCCGACCGCGGAAACCACACGATCGTAACGCTCTAACCGCGACGATGAGCGTATATCGCGACGAACTGTTCGAAGCAGAGCGGGATGGCCTAGCGGCATACGAGGCGATGGAGCGTTGGGTGAGCAAGCCGCCGGACGCACACGACGACACCCCGGGCGCCGTGCTGGAAGGCTACGCGCGGGACTTGCGCGAGAGCCGCGAACGGTTGCGCAACCTGCTGGCCGATCATGGAAACCGCGACGACATCGTAGAGGCGCTTGCGAAAAACGAACGATATCATCGCAGTCTCGGACTCTCGATTCGAGACATACTGGAATCAGGCGAGTAACCGCACGCCGTCCGCCGCAGCGAACTCGCAAGATTCCGGGCCGACGTGCATAAACTACGAGAACATATGAAGCCTTTCATTTGCGTGGCCACGGTTGCCGGACTCTTCGTCCTCGGGGGCTGCGCCTCGAGCACACAAGGAGTTCCGGCGGCGCCGCCAGCCGCGCGCCCCTTGGCACCAAGCGATGCACAGGCGCAATCGAGCAGTTCCTTGACACAGCTGGTCAACCTCGACTACTCCAATGGCGCGATATCGGTTTTCTCGATCAGTAAGGACCGAGCGCGACTCACGAAATCGTTCACTCCCGGGCAGGGAGTCGCACAGGGCCTCGCCATGGACGCTCAAGGCCGTATCTACACGACGATCACCGCAGCGAGCTCCGACCCCTGTGCGGCATGCGTCGAAATTTTTACTGTTGACGGCAAACTCGTGGAGAATCTTCCCGCGCCGATTTTGTCGGGAGCCACCGGAGCGCCGTCGCTGACCGACGTTTCGGTCGACGCGCATCGCGACGTCTACGTCAGCGATTACGGCCAGCAAGCCGTTTACTTCTATCCGCGCGCCAGCAAGACGCGCAAACCCATGATCGTGGTGCAGAACTCCCAAAATGCGGCGTCGGTTCTGGCGACGCCCGATGGCGGCACCGTCGTGGTCTCGGGCGGCTGCGGATTTGCCAGCGTGCGTCCGTATACGCGTGTTGGCCGGGGGAAGTATACCGCAGGCTCGTGCTTCGGCATCGGCACGATCGCGCTCATCGGCGGTGCGGTCGACGACCAGATCGACGTGATGACCCCGGTTGACGGCGTGCCTGCGCTCGTATCGGTGTCGTCGCCGACCGGCGGCGGAAGCAGCTTCCACACGCCGGGCCGCCTGGCATCGATCAGCGGGGTCGCTTTCAATAGCGACGCCTCCATTGCGTATGTCGCAAATGCCCGAAAGGAGTGCGTATACGCCTTCGCGCGTCCGGCAAATGGCTGGCTCTCGGGCGCACGCCCGAAGCTAACCGCGACCTACAGGGGCTTCAAGAACCTCGATATCATCGCCGTAGCACCGTAAGACAGCGCCGGCGGGAATCGACGGGCGCGCGCCGAGCGCGTTAAAAGAAGTTGCCAAGGAACTTCGCGGCTTCATCAGAGATGCCCACGATCTTGTTCGTCGCCTGACGATAGAATTTCAAGTTGAGCTCGGTCTCGGGCCGGCCGTCACTCCAATCCGCGAACGCTTTGAGTTCGCTGCGCCCCAGCCGCCGCTTCCGCGATTTGCTTACCCCCGTACATCGTTTTTTGCGCCGTGAACGCCAACGTTTTCGGGTGCGGACTGCAAACCTTGGCCACAGCCCGTCAACCAGAACGCGATGTCCGTCCACCTCGGCGGTTTATGGTACGCACTGTCCTGGGGTATGATAGAGAGTGTCGATGAAAATTCGAAGGGTCCGGGGTTATATTGGGTCGGCAGTCGTGCTTCTCGCGATCGTTTCGCTCGCACTCTGGCAATGGAAGGCGTTAGCGCGCTTCGCCATCGCGGCAACTGCGGCCTCAATTGCGCACGTTCGGCTCTCGCTCGATCCCGTAACGTTGACGCTCGATCGCGCCGTCTTCGACAATGTCCTCGTCACGTCGGTTCGTGGCGAACCAATCGCGCGAATCGATCGCATCGCTCTTACGTATGATTTACGCGATCTATTGCCCGGCGGCAGCCGCCTCTTCGGTCTGAAAGGCGTCGCCGCCAACTCACTGCACGTGACGATCGTGCGCCACGCCGACGGTAGCTATAACGTTCCGAGCATTCAGCCGCCAGCGAACAACGGCGGCAGGCAAGTACCGTTAGTCCTGCGAGCGAGTGTGCACGATGGGTCGATCGACATCAGTAATGAGAGTCCGAACGCGCCGGCGGACAAGCGGCATCTTTACGTCGAAAACCTTCGAGTCGACGCCGCTATTTCGTCGGCCGCCCGTTCGGTTTATACCGTAACGCTGAAATATGGCGAACGGTCCGGCGAGCTCTACCCGGTACGCGGTCGCGGCGACATCAACGCGCCCGCCGGATATGTCGATCAGCGGTGGACGGCTCCCGCGCTTCCGATCGCCGCGGCAGTCGATTTCATCGTCAACTCGCCGTCCCTTCGGCTCGAGTTGGGAACTCTCCGCAACGTCGACGCGCGCTACTTCGCGCTGACCGATCCGAGCGGTGCGCTGTCGCCGCATCTCACGGGGAGCGCGACGTTGGCGGGCGGACGTCTCACGATTGCGGGGCTCGCGCAACCGGTGGAAGATCTGCGTGGCCCGGTCGACGTCTACGATGACGGCTTGCTGACGCCGAGACTCCTTGCAAAAGTGGCTGGGGCATCTGCACAGGTGAGCGGCGGAATCTACGATCTGCGCAATCCGCATCTGCGCATCGCGGTTCGCGGCGCCGGGGATCTCGCGAGCCTGCGTTTCGCATTCAAAGCGGCGCGGCAGCTTCCGATGCACGGTTTGCTGCGGTTCGGGCTCCTCGTCGAAGGCGTTGCAACGAAACCGCTGACGTGGATCGACTTGCGTGCCCCCGCCGTTACCTATGCCGGCGTTGCTCTCGAGCGCATGAGCGGCCTCGTCGCGTTCGACGGGCAGCGAGCCGATGTGATCGATCTCTCCGCCCGCTATCGGGACAGCGATCTTGGCGTGAGCGGGCGCGTGGAGCTTCAGAAGAGGCGTGACGCGATCGAGATGCTGCTCGGCGCGCATACCTCGACCGCCGCGCTGCCGTATCTCAGCACGATGCTGCCGGAGATGCGGCTCGACGGCATCGCGCTCGCGACCGCCGACGATCCGAAAGCGATCGCGTTGCGCGGCATCCTTTCGGGCGCCGGGCCCGGAGAGGCGCTCGACGCGCTCTTCAACGTCGATAGCCGCGGTTATGGCTCCATCGGACCGCTGCACGTGAGACGAAGCGACGGGTCGCTCTATGCGCGCATTGCGCTGGACCGGCCGCACGGGCTCGCCGTCGGTCTCGCGCGCGTGCGCAATCTTGCGATCCCCGCTGCCAAAGCCACGTTGAACGCGACGCTATTTGGCGGCCAAGCAAACGCAACAATCGGCGTCAACGGCGTGGCACGCGTCGAGTCTGCATGGGGAACTGCATCCGCGCAGACGCGCGTAGTATCGAAAGACGGCGCGCTCGAAGGCGGCCTCTTCGGGCGTTTGGGCGAGGAGGCGGGCTTCGGCGCGAGCGTTGCCGGAACGCCGACTTCGCCGCGCATCGCTGGAACCGTCGTCGTCGCCGGCGGCCGCTATCGGAACTTCGAAGTCAACGGTAACGCCGGTTTCGCCTTCGCCGGCGGCACGCTGCACGTTAGCGATGCCGCCGTCGCGTTGGGCCCCCTCTTCATCGGAGCGTCGGGAACCGTGCGAAATCTCCTAAAGCAGGGCACCTTTGCGCCCCACTACGATCTCGCTGCCGAGTTGCACTCCTCAGACGTGAGCGCACTGCTTGCCGTCGTGCAGCCGCGAGCGGCGCCGTTCGTTCAAGGCAGCGTCGACGCAAGCCTCGCCGTCCACGGCACCGGTATGCGCCCGGCCTTCGCCGGCGCGTTGAGTGCTCCGGAAGGTGCCGTCAACGGTCTGTCGTTCCGGGATTTCCACGGCGGCATTCGCGGCGACGCTTCCGCGCTCTCATTAGCGAGGGGGCACGTGACCGTCGGTTCTACGAACGTGGCTTTGAGCGGCCGCACGACCGAGCGCCTCGACACCAACTTCGACATCCAGGCACCGCAGGCCGACCTCGCCGATTTCAACGATTTCTTCGACCGAGGCGATACCTTTGCGGGAACCGGGCATCTCGGGCTCTCCGCAACGATGCGCGGTATGCAAATCATCTCGAGCAATGGCGATGCGTCTTTTGCGGGCGCGAGCTTTCGGCAGATCGCGTTTGGTAACGTCGTGGCGAACTGGCGGCGCAGCGGCGGCTCGATCACGACGACGTTGAGTTTCGCCGGGCCGGCCGGAAGCGCACGCGCCTCCGGAAACGTAGCGCCCGCCGCAAAGGCGATCGACATGCGTGCAACGGCGAGCGAGATCGATCTCGGCACTTGGCTGCCGATGCTCGGTTATAACGTGCCGGTAACAGGGCGCCTCAACGCACAAACGAGCATCTCGGGGCGCTATCCCGACGTCACGATGAGCCTGCGCGCCGCCGTTTCAGGGGGCACCGTGGGGCGTTTGCCAGTCGAACGATTCGAAATGAGCGCGTCGGCTGCGCACGGCCGCGGAACGATTGCGTCCGCGACCTTAGAGCTGCCGTCGCTGCTGACGGTGGCGTCGGGCACGTTCGGCTTGCGCGAGACCGATGCGCTCGCGCTTGCCGCACACTCCACCAGCCCGAATATCGGCTCGTTTCTCAACGAGGCCTTCGGTAAAGACTTCGCATTGAGCGGAACGCTCGACTCGGTCTTGCGGGTGAGCGGTACGCTCGCGCACCCGCAACTGCAAGACATGCTGACGCTGCAATCGCTGCAGCGCGGCAACCTGGCGATCCCACGGGTCTACGGTGAAATCGATGCAAATCGGCGCTTCGTTATGGTGCGCAACGGCGAACTCGACTTTGCGCGCGGCAAGGCGCTCCTCGCCGCGGAAGTCCCGCTTCTTTTCAGCGCTTCCCGGATCGCCGTCGGCAGAGGTCCGATCAAGGCATCGCTGACCGCCGATGGCGTCGAGCTCTCGAACTTCCTTCCACTCCTGCCGAAGGGGACGCAGATGGCCGGCCGCGTCGACGGCAGCGTCGTTGCGGGCGGTACGTTCGATGCGCCCCAAATCGATGGTTCGTTCGCGCTGCGCGACGGCACGTTTGTCGGGCCGATGGAGAAGTCGCCGATCACTGGTATCGGCGCCGAACTGGCTTTACGCGAAAACCGTGCGACGATGCAAGCGCGCGCAACGGTCGGCGGTGGCTCGCTCACGGCACAAGGCATGGCGGCGCTCGCGAACTTCAGAGAACCGGCCGACTCGACTTTCAACCTCCAGGCTCGCGCAACAAACGTGCGCCTCGACATGCCCGACTATTTTGCAGGCGAGCTCGATGCCAGCGTCGCCGTCGAGCGCGGTAGCGCCGCCACGCCGTCCGTGAGCGGCGAGGTGTCCGTCGCCAACGCTCGGATTCCGCTCAATACGTTTGTCAATCAAAAACGCAGCACCGGCGAACGTCCGGCTTTGCCGAATCTCGCGTTTCAAAGCTTGCGGATTACGGCGGGAAACAACGTTCGCATTCAGAGTGCGAACGTCGATATCGGCGCGACCGGAGAGGCGACGCTCGGCGGAACGCTCGACGCGCCGGACTTGGCGGGCAGCTTCGCTTCGACCGGCGGGTCGCTGAACTTCTATCGCAGCTTCACCCTCGAGAGCGGAACGGTGACTTTCGAGCCCTCCAGCGGGGTCGTTCCGGACGTGGACGCGGTCGCGACGACCTTCGTTTCGAATCCGGCAACCGCGATTCGCCTGCACGTAACGGGCCCGGCCACCAGTATGAATCTTGCGCTCGCCTCGGAGCCGTCCTATAGCCGCGAGCAGATCCTTGGCCTGCTCGTCGGCGCGCAGCAGTTCGGTGCCGTGCGGGGAGTGAACTCCACCGGCGGTCAGGGGTTTTCAGCGGGCTCCGCCGCGACGCAATACGCGCTCGGTCAAGTCAATACGCTCTTTACGCGAAACCTGTTGCAGCCGCTCTCGGCCTCGCTTGCAAGGTCGCTGGGCTTTACGAACGTGCAGATCACCAGCGACCTTCAAACCGGACTGGGTATCAACGCCGTCAAAGCATTCGGTAAAAACGTGAATGCCGTCTTTGCGCAGAGCTTCGGATATCCGAGTACTCAGAGCGTGACCCTCGAGGTCAATCCAAACGTCGGCACCGGCCTGCGCGGGACTTGGTACACGACGAGCGGCCCGACGCTCTTCGTCTTACAACAGCCGCAACTCGTCGGAGCGAGCGTGCTGAATCTCAATCCGATGACGCAGCTCCCGCCGCCGACCGGCACGAACGGCGTTAGCTTTTCATTCCTGAGAAAGTTTCCGTGACGCGCAGGGCGCAGCGTTCTTACGCGTCGCTTCTCCTGGCGGTGCTGCTGACCGCCGGCGCACCCGGCAGTGCGTCGATCGGATTCGCCGACCTTCCGCAACTGATTGCCGGCCATCCACTACACGCCGTACTCGCGGCATACGATCGTGAGATCGCCGCTTTGCGCAGCACGCAAACGGTGGCCGGTCTGGACGACGCCGCCGCTCGGGCGCGAAGCGGCGCAGCGTCGCTACGCAATCAGTCCGGCGTCGCTCGACTGCGCGCGCAAGCAATGGCGGGCCGAGATACGCGGCCGGATTGGCTGCAAGAGAACGCGGCGCTCTCAACGATCGTCGCTTTGCGCGGTGCGAGCGAGCGCGCGGCAACGCTCTATAGCGACGAGCTCAATCGTGAAGTCACCGCCAGTCTAAACGCATTCGAGCGCGCCACGGCCCAGCGCATCGGCCGAGCGTTGCGAGCTCGCCGCGAGCAGCTGCGCGAGGCGGAGCTGATGCTTGCGTATGATCTCGCGCGACGGGATGCGCCGCAACGCCTCCTCCTCCGACTCAAGCTCGGCGAGCTTCATCTTAGCGCTGCGACGCGCAAAGCACTGGAATCACAACTTGCCGGCCTCAACGAGCGCGAAAGAGATCGGCTCGCCGTTGCGCGGCGCTGGGATGCGGCCGTTCTCGAGAGCTATCGGCGTCAGGTGCAGGAACGGGGTGTGACCGCAAGCGCTAACATGGCGGCGCAACTTCGTGCCAAGGGCGCTGCGAACGATGCGATACGTTTGCACGCGCTCCAAGCCGAATCGAACGCGGTCGCAGCCCTTCCGGGCGTTCCGTCGCAACTCGCGCTCTTTCGGTCGAGCTATCATTCCGCGGCCGACGCACGGGCGATTGCCGAGGGCTTCGGCGCCGCGGGCGTCGACCTATCGCGTCGTTTCGGCGAACTTAGCGACGTCGACGAGGGGTCGCGCGCGGCGACGGCCGAGCAGATCGAAAGGCTGACCGCCGATCGCGGCAAGCTCTATCGCTCGATCGTGGCGCAGATCGAGCGGATTGCAAATCGGCTCGCCCGTACGCGCCATTTGACGAACGTCCTGGTTGCCAATTCGCGACCGAAAGGAAGTATCGATCTCACGGACGCGATCCGGGGCGCCCTCACGCGAAACAACTTCGGCGCCGGCCCGTAGATGGAGCGACGACCAAAGGAGGTCCGATGGTACGCTTTGATAGCTCGCCGGCGCATCTGGCTCGCATCGCCTTGACCGTGGCACTCGTCGCGCTGACGACGGCGACCGCGAGTCCGACTGAGAACTTCGCTTCGACGTTGGCGTCGGCTCAGAAGGCGTACGATCGCCAGGAATACCACGCGGCGGCGCTCCTCTACGAAGCTGTCGTCCGCGATAATCCGGTGAACCCCGATTATTGGCGAAGCTTAGCGGCTGCCCATTACTTAGCCGGTGAGTATCGGGAATCGATCCCGGCGTACAAGATGGCGCTCCAGCTCCGCCAAGACCAGCCCTCCGCTATCGCGTACTTCCTCGCGCGCGCCTACGCGAAAGCCGGCGATGCCGACTCGGGAATGCGCTGGCTGCGCCAGGCAATGCAATGGGGCTACCCGAATTTGGAGGACGCGCGCAGTGACGACGGTTTGAGTGCACTGCGCAACCAGCCGGGCTTCAACGATCTTCTTGGCATCGTGGACGCGACGCGTATGACGCGCGTGCAGGGCTGGCGCTACGATCTCGCGTTTCTCGCCCGATGGGCAAAAGCGAAGGCTTATCATCCGTTTCGCACCGAGACCGGCGACCGGCTCGTGTCGAACGCCGTCTATACCGAGCCGGAGTTCGACACCCAGGTGCGGCTTTTGGATGGCGGCATCCCCTCGATGACGGATGTCGAAATCGAGCTTGCCATGATGCGCTTGCTTCAGAGCTTGGGCGACGGGCACACCGAACTCGCGGGAGGGCCGCGCATAGAGTACGCTCGGACGTTGCCCTTGAAGTTTGAACGTTTCCGGGAAGGCCTGTTCGTCACGTCCGTCGATCCTGCGTATCGCAACCTCTTAGGTGCGCAAGTGCTCGAAATGGACAACCACGCTATCTCCGGGATAATGGCGATGGCGGCACCCTACATCAGTCGAGACAACGATTACTGGCTGAGCGCGGTCGAGCCGTACCGCTTGCGTGCCATTCCGTTTCTGCATGCTTTGGGCATAACGACATTTGACGACCGCGTTCGGCTCCACGTGAGGGCTCTCGACGGGGCATTGACCGACGTCTCGGTCCGCACGACCCTGGATCACCCAGACATCTGGAACGACTTACCGAGCCCACAGGGTTGGATCAACCTCTACGAAGTGCTAGCGAAGTCGCCGCCATCGTATCTAACGCATACGAACGAACCTTACTGGTTTAAGTACGATCCCTCGCAGAAGGTCGTGTACTTTCAATATAACAGAATCGTCAACGCCTCTTCAGAGAGCCTCGCTGCCTTCACGGTGCGGCTGGGCGGCTTCCTAGCTTCGCACGACGTCGACAAGCTTGTCATCGATATGCGATGGAACAACGGTGGCGACACGTTCTTAAATCAGCCGCTCTTCCACATGGTAGCGAACGCGGCCGTGAATCGCCCAGGTCATCTCTTTATCATCATCGGACCGCGCACGTTTTCTGCAGGGGTCAACGCGGCGGCCTATTTCCAACGCGAAACGCACGCGCTTTTCGTGGGAGAGCCGACCGGCGGAAAGCCGAATTCCCCCGGCGATGAAACGTTCTTCACGCTGCCGTACAGCAAGATTGCCGTAAACTTCTCGGACGTCTATTGGGAGAGCGGATGGCCAAACGACGCTCGATGGTCGATAGCCCCCGACATCTATACGCCGCGAACCTTCGCGCAGTACGTCGCCGGCGACGATCCGGCGATGGATGCCGTCCTTAGTAGTTAAGGCGTCCGGGAGATTTTCTCGAGCGCCTCGGCGGCGTAGCGGCCGCGCCGTCGTCCTTCCTCGGAGGCGTGAAGGAACTCGATTTCTACCTGTGAGTCGGGATGCACGGCGGTGACGATCGCTTCCTCGTCCTCGCCCTTCACGACGACATGATCACCGAGCCGAATCATCGTACACCTCCATAACATCTCCTGAGCAAGGCTTGCTGGTCCAACGGTACCCGAGAATGGCTAGATTTGGCAATGGTCGACGGCGCATCGAGCACTCCCCGGATTGGTGCCGGCGCCAATGCGCCGGCGCGCTGCGGGCTAAGGCTTCAGTGCTTCTCGGAGCCGTACGAGGTGATCGAGCACGGCGCAGAGGTCGTCGCGGTCGAACGTGCTCAACAGCATTTGGGTGACGCGCGAAATATCGAGGATCCCAGGCTCGGTTCCGGCGTGCCCGAGTCCCTCAGGATCGCGAAAGCCGCTTTCGTCTAAACTAAGCGTGGCGGCTTGGGCCCAACTCCAGGGTTCCCTCTGCAAACCGCTCTTTATCTCGACCGTAGCGTTCAGATCGCTGGTACCCATATTGGCCTCCTTGAAGGGTGTGGAATGTGCATATCTTGTGCGCATTCTGAATACCTGCGCGACCCGTTGCAACGGGATCGAAGGAGTAGGATTGCTGCGCCGCGCAGAGCGGATCTTGAAATCAAGAACAAGGGAGTGATTTGATGCAGGCAGTGGTACTCACGAACCCCCGACAGATTAGCATTGAAGAGGTCGCCGAGCCGCAACTCCAGGCTGCTACCGACGTGCTTTTGCGGTTATCATCCACTGCGATTTGCGGCACCGACCTGCATATCTACGAAGGGCGTCTCGGCGGCGGCGAACGGATGGTGATCGGCCACGAACCGCTTGGCGTCGTCGAGCGTGTTGGAAGCGACGTAGTCAACGTGCGGGTAGACGACCGCGTTACCGTGCCGACACATATTTGCTGTGGCTTCTGCCCCAACTGCGTACACGGCTATTCGGCGCAATGCCTCACGACCAATCCAGGTAAAGCAGGCGCGGCGTACGGATACCCCGGTATGGGCGGATACACCGGGGCCCAAACTGAGCTTTTGCGCGTCCCGTTTGGAGATGCGAATTGCTTGCGGCTGCCTGGCGAGCCCGGCGACTCGTGGGAAGATGACTTCGTCTTGCTCGCCGACGCGCTGCCCACGGCTTTTCACGCGACGGAGCTTACTCGAGTGCGCGAAGGCGACATCGTTGTGATCTATGGCGCGGGCGCGATCGGACTCCTTACCACGATGTGCGCGTACATGCGGGGCGCGGCCCAAGTGTTCGTCGTCGATGCCATTCCGGAACGCCTCGATAAGGCCGGAGAGCTCGGCGCCGTACCGATCGACATGCGCGAAGGCAACGCGGCCGATCGCATCCTCGAGCAGCTCGCACGCGAGCGTACCGGGATCGCGTGGCGGGGAGAAGAGGCGAACCTGGGCGCGACGGTCTGTATCGACGCGATTGGATTTCAGGCGCGCGATCCACACGATTACTCCGCGGAGAAGCCGACGGCCGTCATCGACGATCTTGCTCGAATCGTCGCGCCGAAGGGCCGTTTGGGTATTATCGGGGTCTTTCTCGACAGCGACCCACGCGCAAGCGACGAGACCGCGCGACGTGGCGAGTATCTTATCCCCTGGGGTACGCTGTTTAAGAAGGGCGTCACGATCGGCATGGGGCGAGACGACGACAAACGCTACAACGATCACTTACGCGACTCGATCGTCCGCGGGCGGATCAAGCCCAGCGTTATCGTCTCGCAGCGGTTGCCGCTTCGCGACGCTGCAGACGCATTCGCAAAGTTTGACGCGCGTAGCGACGGCTACATTAAAATCGTGCTCGAGCCTTGAGGCACCAGCCAGCCGAGTGATGCGCAACGCGTCGTACGCCCTGGCCAGGCGCAACGTTCCGTTTGGTCTTCCCGACGTAGCGGTTACGCTCGGTGTGTTGACGCTGCTCGCGGTTATCGCAAAGGTGGGCGCCGGCGCGTTCGTACCCTTTACGGCAAAGCTCGTGCCGCACGTCAGCCTCGATCCGCGTAACCTTCCCTATTACGCCGCACGGTCGACACTGCGGATGTTCGTAGCGTTGCTGTGGTCGACGCTCTTCACGCTCGTCTACGGTTATTTCGCCGCACGCAGCAAACGCGCCGAGCGAGTGCTCATTCCGCTGCTCGATATTCTGCAGTCGGTGCCGGTGCTCGGCTATCTCTCCGTCATTATTACCGCCTTCATCGCGCTATTCCGCGGCAGTCTGCTTGGCCTCGAGTTCGCCGCCATCTTCGCGATATTCACGAGCCAAGCTTGGAACATGACCTTTTCGTTCTACCAGTCGCTAAAGTCGGTTCCGTACGAGCTACAGGAAGCGGCTGCGCTCTATCGTCTATCCGCATGGCAACGGTTCGTTGCGCTCGACATCCCGTTCGCGACGATCGGACTCGTATGGAACGCGATGATCAGCTTCGGAGGCGGTTGGTTCTTCCTCGCTGCAAGCGAAGCGATTACCGTACTGAATCATAACTACACGTTACCCGGCGTCGGCTCGTACGTGGCCGCGGCCGTCGCGGCGCAAGACACGACAGCATTGGGCTGGGCAATCGTCACGATTGCCGTGGTGATCGTGCTCGTCGACCAACTCTTCTGGCGTCCCGTTGTCGCGTGGGCCGATCGCTTTCGCTTCGAGCAAAATGCCGGCGCGGAGCCGCCGCGATCGTTGGTCTACGACGTGATTCGCGCGGCAAACATTCCCGTGCTTGTGGGACGGGCTTGGGCGCCTGCCGCCGACAGCATCGGCCGCCTCCTCGCTGCGGTTACGGACGCCCGCCTTGCGTCGCGCCGCCCCATCGGTGATGGCGCGCGAAAGGAGTGGCTCTTTAATGCGGCGGTGGTTGGAGTCGTGATCGTTCTGACCGTCGTAGCCCTTCGTTTCATTTTGACGACGGTCGGGTTCGGAGAAATCTTCAAAGTCTTCGGGCTCGGGCTGGCTACGATGGCGCGCGTCGTCGTACTCGTCGCATTCGCGACCATCGTGTGGACTCCGATCGGCGTCGCGATCGGTTTCAACCGACGCCTCGCGAGCGCGCTTCAGCCCGTCGTTCAGTTTCTCTCCTCGTTTCCGGCGAACTTCATCTTCCCGTTTGCGACGCTTGCGTTCATTCGGCTCGGCGTGCCGATCAATCTCGGAGCGATACTGTTGATGGCGCTGGGCTCGCAGTGGTACATTCTTTTCAACGCAATCGCCGGCGCGCAAACCATCCCAACGGACCTTCGCGAAATGTGCGACGATTGCGACTTGCAGGGCTGGCGTCGATGGCGACGGCTCATCGTCCCGGGGATCTTCTCGTCACTCGTCACCGGCGCGATTACGGCGAGCGGCGGCGCGTGGAACGCTTCGATCGTCTCGGAGGTCGTTTCTTGGGGCAGCACGACCCTGACCGCCACCGGACTTGGGACCTATATCACCGAAGCGACAACCGACGGCGACTGGCCGCGCATCATTCTCGGGGTAAGCATGATGAGCGTATTCGTCGTGGCCGTCAACCGGATGCTCTGGCGCCCGCTCTACGGCTACGCGCAGAAACGATTTACGCAATGAGCGATGAGTTGATCCGCTGCGAGCACGTCTATAAGCGGTTTCCGCTTCCCGGCGGGAAGGGTGAGTTCACCGCGTTGAGCGACGTTTCGCTCTCGGTGCGCAGCGGCGAAGTGCTTGCGCTCCTCGGGCGCAGCGGCAGCGGAAAGAGCACGCTGCTGCGAATCATGGCAGGTCTCATTCCGCCGAGTTCGGGAGAGGTACTCAGCGGTGGCGAGCCGGCGACCGGCGCGAACCCCGACGTGGCGATGGTGTTCCAAACGTTCGCGCTCCTACCGTGGCTCACGGTTCTCGAGAACGTCGAACTTGGGCTCGAAGCGCGAGGCATCCGCCGCACGAATCGTGTACGACGCGCGCTCAATGCCGTCGACCTCGTCGGGCTCGACGGTTTCGAGGGGGCCTATCCACGAGAACTCTCCGGCGGCATGAAGCAGCGCGTCGGGTGTGCGCGCGCCTTCGCGATCGAACCGAAGGTACTCTTCATGGACGAGCCTTTCAGCGCACTCGACGTCCTCACGGCGGAGAACCTCCGAAGCGAGATCGACCAGTTGTGGAATGCCGGAAACTTCCCCTCGAAGAGCATCCTGCTCGTCACGCACAACATCGAAGAGGCGGTCTTTCTGGCAGATCGAGTGATCATTATGGGGTCGAATCCCGGCCATCTGCGAGGCGAAGTGAAGATCGAACTTTCCCGGCCACACAACCGGTCCGACGCGGGCTTTGCAGAGATCGTCGACCATCTCTATACCATCATGACGAATCCGGACGTCACGATTGCCGCGACAGGCGCAACGCCGGCAGTGCTCGGTGCCGCTCCTCATAAATCGCCCTTTGCGCAGCCGTTGCCGCACGTGCGCCCCGGCGGCATCAGCGGGATGCTCCAGTTGCTAGCGGAGCACGGCGCGCAAACCGAAGACGTCGCCCATCTCTCGGATCGGCTGTCCGTCACTGCCGACGACCTGCTCGCCCTGCTGGAGGCGGCCGTCTCGCTCAAATTTGCCGAAATCACCGACGGTGACGTCACGCTGACGACGACGGGGCGCGCCTTCGCCGCGTCGAGCATTCAAAGCGGTAAGGAGATATTTCGCAAGCAGTTGCTGGAGTGCGTGCGCCTGTTCGATTCGATCGTGCGAACGCTCGAAGAGAAGAACGACGGAACGATGCGGGTTGACTTCTTTCTCGACTTGTGGGACGAATATTTTCCTGCAGCGGAAGCGCAGCGGCAGTGCGAAACCGCCGTCGACTGGGGTCGGTTTGCCGAACTGTTCGAGTACGACTCGCTCGAGGGTGTCCTCCGCCTCCACGAGTCGACGGAACGCTAGCAGCTTACCCCGGCGTCGGCGAAGAATCGGCGCCGGCGAGCGTCTCAATATACGCTCGCCGGCGAGGACTCTTCGTGACCGGTCCGGCCGGTATCAGATGCCTTTTTGACCGGGGTAGAATGCAACGTCGTCGTTGACTTGGAGGGGTGGACCGATGCGCGAGCAGCAGGTGTACACTCGCAGTTGCTTACCGGCGGGCCATGACCAGGAAATGCCTACGGGCCCTTCTTGCGTGGTGTCCGTCGCACCGAGGACGATCCCGCCCTCCCTGGTAACGGCGATGCCTTCTGTCGCCGTGCCGGTCGCGATTGATTGACCGGTCGGCGAACCATTCTCGGCGTATTCGGTGATCGTGTGGCCGATTAGGTCGGTGACCAGTAAGTTGCCCGCGTTGTCCGGCTTGATGCCGCCGGGAGACTGCAGGACGATACCAAGATCTTTCGCGCCTTTCTGCTTACCGTGTGGAAACTCGACGACGCCGCCATCGCCGACGGATTCACCGGTCAAGAGCGCCACAAAGACGTTGCCGGCGGCATCGCACGTCAGGAACGGGTTTCGGAAATCGCTCGCATAATCGAGGTTGCCCGTCGGCGTGGTACTGCCATGCGCGTAGACTTGGACGCTGGCGTGGTTGCTGCTACTGTTGTCATAAAGGTCAGCTACGTAGGCCGTGCCGTCCGCACAGACCGTTACGTCGGTCGGGTCGCCGACCGAATCCGTGAGCGTCTTGCTCGGAGATAGACTGCCGTGTGGATAGACCAGGACGTTGCTCGCGTTTGCGACCCAGAGGCTCCCTTTCGCGTCGACGAATAGTCCCTGAGGCTCCGCTAAGCCGTTCGTAATTTGGCCGACCTGCCGCCCGTTCATCGCCGAGACATCGACGACGGAGGCAGTGCCCCAACTCGACATGTACACGAGCTGCGTTCGAGCGTCGATCGCCTGCATGAAACCGTGGCTCGTGTTCGGCACCAAGGATCGAAGACTGGTGCCGGAGCCGGATAACTTCTGACCAAGCGAGTTTGTGGAGCCGGATAACGCCGGCGCTTGCGAGTTACCGCCTGAGCAGGCCGCGAGAAACGTTACGAGCGCCGCAACGCCCAAGGCGTTGGGAGTTAACATTGAATGGCGCACTTACTTGTTCTCCTTCGAGAGCGGTGGGGTCACCGCGATGCCGATCGGCTGGCCGCCGACAGCGATAGTGTTTTCGGCCGCGCCGCCGGTTGTGTACTTGTACTCTTCCGCAAGTCCCGAGCCGCCGGAGTCGGCAGCATAGAGATTCGTACCCGAAGCAAGTATTGCAATCCCTAGCGGGAAGATCGATCCCGTCAGCGGCGTCGTCGATACTGGGTCTCCGAACGCACTGTTCACCGGCGGGTTGAACGTATCGACGACTTGGTTGTACTGGTCGCAGAAGGCGATGTCGCCCGCCTTGTCGATCTGAATACCACCCGGGAAACTTACCGTATAGACGTAATCGAGGTTCGTAATGCTCGTAGCGTTACAACCGCCGGTGACGAGTCCGAACGACGTCTGGTACCCGCCGTTGAGGCCGTCGATGTAAAGCGCGCCGTTACTGTCGAATTCGGCGAACATGACGCGCGTGAAGTTGAACGCCGAATCGGAAACGGTGGCACAGCTCTTCGTACTACCCTTCGCGTACAACACAACGTTGCCGGTGTTGAGGCGGCAATTCGGGGCATTGCAGATGTTCGTGACCGCGACGACTCCGGCACTGGATACGGCGACGTCGGCCGGGAACTCGTGGGTGTCGCTAATCGTCATCGTGGGCGCCCCAGTGTAGGGCGGCGCGTACACGAGCACGTCCGAGCTATTGGTGTTCGCGACGTAAAGATCGCCCTTTTTGTCGGTCGTGATGCCCTGAGGCTGCGTCAGGCCGGTGATTTGGCCGACCATCTTCTGGTTCTTACCGGACTGGGAATAGATGTCGATGACGCCATCGGCCGCGTCAGATACGAAGATCAGC
>DATMKR010000106.1:0-12667 GCA_035571115.1 Candidatus Acidiferrum sp.
ACGGCGATCTCCTCGTTACCGATGAAGACGCCGAGTCGCTCTTCGTTTATGCCAAAGGCGCCACGGGCTACGACCAACCCACGCGCGAGCTCGTCTTGCCGTTCGTGCCGAGCTGCGTCGCGGTGGACCGTTTAGGCCACGAGTTCGTCGGCGGCTTTTCGAACGGGTATGTTGCCGTTTATGCGCCCGGTGCGAAAGGCAACGCCAAAACGCTCCAGCGAATCGCGCTTCCCGACGGCCACCCTGATGTGAACGGCGTTGCCGTTGACACCTCCGGCGATATGTTCGTCTCCGACTCGAACGAAGTCAGCGAGTTTACGACGCCCGTTACAAACCCGACGCTGGCGCGAGCGATCGTCGGAACTGGCCAGCAAAACTCTCCGACCGGCATGGCGTCGAATAATAGCTCGGGCGAGCTTTTCGTCGCAAACGCGGGCGACAACGACATTCTCGGCTATTCAGCCACCGCGAACGGCAAGAGTGGTCCGAATCGCACGATCGCAGCCAGCAATCCGCCGCTCATCGCGCCGGTCGGCGTAGCGCTGCGGGGATCGGTACTTTACTCGACAAGCGGCTCGACCGTGGATGGGCCACCCTCCATTTTCGTGCTCGACGCGCACAAAGGAACGCAATCTCCGCGGCAAGTCGTTACCGGATCGTACTTGGCGCTGCCTATTGGTACCGCCCTCGGCCCGTAGCCGCCGCGCGACCTTATTCCTTGGATGTTTGCAGAACGTGCTCGGCCAAGAAGGACGGATGAGCAAGGTCGATATCGAGACCAAAGACGGGACGTGTCCTAGCTATGTATATCGTCCGAGCGGCAGCGGTCCTTGGCCAGCCGTTCTCATCTTCATGGATGGGCTCGGCATCCGACCTGCGATGCTCGAAATCGGCGAGCGGCTTGCATCGTACGGTTACTTCGTGCTACTACCCGATCTGTTTTACCGGTCCGGTCAATACGAGCCGATGGACCCGCACGTCGTGTTCGCTGACCCCGAGCAACGCAAGACCCTGATGGAGAGATTCTTCGCCCTCGCGACTGCGGCCAATATCATGTCGGATACGCGTGCATTCTTAGACTACCTTGCGGCGCAGCCGGACGTGAAACCAGGGCGTATCGGTACGACGGGCTACTGCTTGGGCGGCTTGATGTCGCTAACTGCGGCGGGCACGTATCCGGATCGAATCGCAGCAACGGCCTCGTATCACGGCGGCAGGCTCGCGACCGATGCGCCGGATAGCCCGCACCTGCTCGCCCCGAAGATCCAGTCGCGAGTCTACGTTGCAGGTGCGATCGAAGATCAGTCGTTTCCCGACGAGATGAAGGAGCGGCTTGAGGCAGCGCTTACTGGGGCCGGCGTCGACCACAAGATCGAAACCTACCAGGCCAAACATGGCTGGGTGTTGCGTGATACGCCCGCCTACGACGCCGCTGCTGCCGAGCGCCATTGGCAGACGCTGATCGAGCTGTTGGACGGGACGTTGAAACGCTAGCTCCCAGCTTACTTCCAGGACTTCCGAGCTAACGAAATGTTATGCTACGGCCCTCAACGAGAGGAAGCCATGCGCGAAAAAATCCGCCCCATCCGTCCGCAGGTCTACGCGTTGATTTTGGCGTTTGCAATCGCGACCATTTCGGCGGCAAGTGCGAAAGGTGTGACGCTCGTTCAGCAAGCGGACGGCTCGGTGCACACCTATATTGATGTCAACATCCGGCTGTCCGGGCAAACGCTCTGGCTTCGTAGTGCCGATAGAAAAGGCGTACTCAAAATCGGTAATGGCGCATGTTCGTTCGTAGGAGCGATTCAGCGCTGCCTTCCCTATACGGTCGCGCTGATACAGGACGGCAAGACCCGCCAAATCGCGATTTTACACGGGACGGTCTTCCTGAATCTATCGAGAACGGCACAGCGCTTGCCGCTCTCGTCGGAGGAACTGGCTCCACGAACCATACTCGCCTTATGGCGCACGGTTCGCGGAACGTATGTCACGATAAAGGGCAGCCTTGACGAGGTGGCCCCATGAGCGGCTCGTTACGAAGCGTAGTTGCACTCGTGCTGGTGGCAAGTTTGCCTGCCGCTGCGCTGGCGCAGAATCACGCAAGCAGTCACGTCTCGAGCGGCGGCGGTGGCCATGCCTCTGGCGGCAGCGGGCGGGTCTCGACGCCGTCAGCGCCGGCGGCGCCGCCGGCGCAGAGCCAACACGGTTTCAGCTTCCCGAACGAATCCAACGTGCGGCCGATACCGCCGCCGCGCCCGGTCGCACCATCGCGTTCCGTCGCGCAACCGGGTTCAAACATGCATTCACCCGTTAACGGGAACGTCACCGGTGGTCCATATCGCGGACAGTTTCATGGTCGCGTGATTTACAACCCACGCCGTTGGGGAGGCTGGGGGTGGAATCGTGGCATCCATTGGTATCCCGCTCCGATCTATTGGGGCGGCGGGTTCTGGGGCCCATTCGCAATCAGCGGATTAACCGCAGGATTGCTTTTTGGATCGATCATCGATTATCAAGACCAGGCCATATATCCGTCGTATCAGATCGAGCCGAGCAGCCCCGGGGCAGAACTTCTGGAGAACTACGGACTTACGCAAACGGAATGCGGACCGCCGAATCTCGTAGTCATCTGGGGGCCCGACAACAGTGTGATTTGTGCTTACCCGAACGACCTTGTGGGCGCGGGCAACTACGAGCTCGATCCCACGACCTTAACGATCGTATCGCGGTCCTAACGAGTGGCTCTCGAAAGGGACTTCAGTAACCGCCGGAGGAGATCGATGCTTTCACTTTCAGGTTCATACTTGCCTTACTTGCGTGTCGCTATGATGCGCGCAGCATTTCTGGCAGTCGTTGCCTCGACCGTCGCTTGCGGTCACACGACTCAGGTCGCACCGTCTGCGCTCGCCGCCAATCCAGCCGACTATGACGGACAGAGCGTCACCGTCTCGGGGACCGTTAAGAATCCCACGGCCATGCAAATGCGCCGCGGGACGGCGACGACCTACCAACTGTGTGACAACGCGTGCATTACGGTCATTGCGTTTGGTGACACGAACGTCAGCGATGGGAGCCAGGTGACGGCGAGCGGTCGTTTCCGCGCCTCTTTCGGCCGTAAGCAAATGATGACAAACGTCCTGATCGTTGGCGGCCATATGCGTGGCTCCGGCGGGGCGGGGCTTTCCCCGTCGCCGTAACGGGATGCCCTTGGCTATGCCGACGGCTGCGCTTTCGCCGGATGAGATATTCCGACAAGCGCAGCGCGTATGGCAGGCGCGAGTAGTTCCACCCTATGAATCGTTTCGCGTCTCGTGCGACGGTACTTTCCTCGTCGCGCGTTGCGACTCTGGCGACATCGTCGAGTTCACCGTGCGAATGACCGACGGACGCACGTTCGCCCGGGCGTTCTCCACGAAAGGAAATGCCCCGCGGGTATTAATGCAAGGTGGGTATATCTCCGGACCCGTCGAGACCCCGCTTGGATTCTATCGAGCACTTCCCAACGACGAATCGTCGCCGATGCCGTCGCCGCCAAACCTCGCGCAAGACCCGCTGCAAACCATTGCGACGGTGACCGCGACCGGCCATGTCTATAACGTCGAGCTCACCGGCGAAGAGCGTATTAACGAGCTCCTCTGCTATCACCTTACACTGCGCCCGGAGGTCGATCCCGATCGCTACCCGTTGCGTGAGCTCTGGATCGCCGAAGCCAACTTTGAAGTCGTGCAACTCGCCTACGAGCGCCCATATGGCGAGAAACACACGCGCGCCCTCGTTCTATATCGCTTCGCTCCCGTCGGGCCCGAGCATCTCTGGAGCATCGTTCACATCGAAGCGCAGGCGTCGGTGCGTGGGCTCTTTTCGACGAAGACCGAACGCGTCTCCGACGATTTGAGCGACCTAAGCTTCCCCACATCTGCCCCCGACTGGTATTTCCAACAGCCTCCGTTGCCGGCTGAACCGTGAAGCGTCGGACTAGTTACCGAGCAGACTGGGATAGAGCTTTTTCCAGAACGCGCAATGGTGCGCTGCGCCAGCATCAAAGTAGTGGATCGAGCCCTGGTCCAAGCGCAGAACTCGAGCACTGTTCTCGTAAGGAGTCCAGGTGATCTGACCGGAGGCCTCGGGGACTCCCGTCCTGGCAAATTCGGTCCAATAGTCGATCATCGCGTCTGACAGGACCTGTGCCTCGGGGGTCAGCGCCGGTCCGTCTACTTTCGACGTATTCGAGAAGTGCGGAAACAAGTACGGGAGTTCCGAAGAATGGACCGCGCCCATCTCAAAGCCCGGATTCGCGGTTACCGGCGGTGCGTTCGCGTCGGCGAATTCGTACTCAAAGACCGTGACATATCTTGACGCAAGATTCGCCGTCTGCAGATAGAGGCAATTATTCAAACCGTTATCGGGCGTGAAATCGGACATGACGCTGCCCAAGGCGGACGCCGGCGAGGAAAAATGGCCGAGTGGATACTCGGCTAGAACTAGGGGTGTATTTTCGCCATAGACGGCCCGAAGGCTGGTTGGATAGTTTGCGGCCGTCACATGCTTCCCCGCCATCGCCGCATATGCGACGTAGAGGCGTAGCTCATTCTCATCTCCCCCGTTGATCATCGGAACCTTTATGAACCGTCCACTGCTCATCGCTTCGGTACCTTGGAGAGGTATGGCTTTCGTTCCGACGCTGGGGGCGAACGTCATCACGTCGCTTCCGGCCACCTTTGCAGCGGCGTCCACCAGCGCTTTTACGTTCTTGCCGCGCATACAACGTAAGCTCGAGGCGCGATCGGTACAGCCAACGATGGCAGCGACCTTCAGGCCAATCACATCGCTTTGGTCGAGCGTCCGAAGGTGTTGTACGCAGCCGGCGCTCTGGATAATGGCTTTCGCGAACAGCCCCTTGGCTTCGCCCGGCGCCAGCATCTGCATGCAAACCGATGCGGCTCCGGCCGATTCGCCGGCGATGGTTACATTGTGTGGATTGCCGCCGAACGCGGCGATGTTGCGCTGTACCCAGGATAGGGCTGCGCGTTGGTCTGCAAGGCCGTACCCTCCGTCCGTCGATCGAGTGAAGGCCGGATGTGCCATGAAGCCCAGGACGCCGAGACGATAGTTCATCGTTACGACGATCACGTGGCCCTTCGTCGCGAGGGCGTCAAGCGGATATAAGGAGCTTGAGCCGCCGACGAAGGCTCCTCCATAGATCCAGACGAGCACGGAAAGATTCTGCGGAACGGCTGTTTTTGGGACCGTCACGTTTAAGAAGAGGCAATCTTCATCGTATCCGGCCTCGGTCAGATTGTAGCGGGCCACCTGCGGACACCCGCTGCCGAATCTCGTTGCGTCGAGCGTGCCGTGCCAGGGTTTCCGTGCCTGCGGGAGCGCCCATCGCAGGTCGCCCACGGGAGCCGCAGCATACGGTATGCCTTTGAACTCCCGCGTGCTTACCGTCTCGATGCCTCTGACGGCGCCTTTGTCGGTGATGACGATGGTGGAACCACCTACGCCGTTTGCCGTATTTGGTAACGCGAGCGAAACGTGAGACGCACCGAGCGCAATCGTTAGTACAAAGAGAAACCGTACCGGCCCGAATCGAATGGGTACGTTTACTTTCAATCTTTCTTTTTTCGTAGGACCCGATCATACCACATTTGCCGAGAACTCCACCCTTCTGCTGGCCGGCGGTCATCGCATCCGTTACCAGCCTTCCTTTTTCTGGGAAGGAGTAGTTAGAGAGTTCTGCCCTCTGATCGAAGAATCAACATCCTCGGAGCATGATTGCAACAAAGACCGCAGCGGTGCTTCATACCACGGGTCCAATCGCTGCCGACCGGCTTCACATCGAGCAGCGCGATATTCCGTCGTTGCAAGCAGGGCAGGTTCTCGTCACGATTCGAGCGTGCGGCGTCTGCCGCACCGATCTTAACATCGTCGAGGGCAACCTTAAGCCACACCACCGGGCGATCGTGCCAGGGCATCAAATCGTCGGCGTCGTCTCCGCCGTTGCGCCCAACGTTACCCTCTCCGTCGGAACCCGCGTCGGGATTTCGTGGCTCGGCGGCACCGATGGCACGTGCCGATTCTGCCTCGAAGGCCGCGAGAACCTCTGCGACAATCCGATCTATACCGGTTACGATGTCGATGGCGGATATGCCACGGCCGTCGTCGCTCGCGCAGACTTTGCCTACCCGCTGAGCGATCGACTCGACGACTTGCATGCGGCGCCACTTTTGTGTGCCGGAATCATTGGTTTTCGGGCCCTGCGCGTTGCGGGAGTTGCGCATGGCGAATGCGTCGGATTATACGGCTTCGGCTCGTCGGCGCATCTTGCACTTCCGATTCTCAAGGAGTGGGGATGTTCCGTGTTCGTAGTGACACGGGGAGCCAATCATCGCGAGTTTGCCGAGAAACTCGGCGCGGACTGGGTCGGGGGTGAAGGCGATCGGCCACCACAGGCTCTCGACCGTGCGATAACCTTTGCGCCTACAGGCGCGGTCGTCGTGGCGGCGCTGGGCGCGCTGCGCAAAGGCGGCGTCGTGGCGATCAACGCGATCCACCTCGATTATATCCCGCAATTCGACTATGATTCGCTGCTTTGGGGCGAGCGAGAGATTCGCAGCGTAACGAACATGACGCGAAAGGACGCACGAGATTTCCTCGAACTCGCCGCGCAGATCGGCATCAAACCCACGACGACCGCTTTTCCGCTTGAGAACGTGAACGACGCCCTCCGCGCCCTCGAAAATGACTCGATCGACGGATCGGCGGTCGTCATTCCCCGGGGTAATTAGCGATACCGGCGTTGTTGGATTTTTTGGTACACTAGGTTTCTCCGCCATTCGTTTTCGACCGTTAGGGAGTTAAGAAACCTGGGTCGCTGCGCCTTCGGTCGGAATGCTTTGGACCCCCGGATACTGGGGTTGGAACTCAAACGCGTACTACTGGCACCGGGGTTACTGGGGCCGATCCGTGGGATTCTACGGCGGCGTCAGTTACGGGTTCGGGTATTTCGGCACCGGTTACGTCGGCGGTAGCTGGTACGGAAATGCCTTCCGTTACAACACCGTCGTGACCAACATCGACCGCACGGTGATCCACAATACCTACGTCGACAAAACGGTCATCAACAATCACTATAACAACTCCCGCGTCAGCTACAACGGAGGCAAGGGCGCCGCAAAAGGCAGCGCCCCAGTCGCATAAGCCCCCGCGGTAAGAGTTACGCGCGAGATTGCTCCCTAGCGCGGCGGTCGCGCAGGCAGCCTTCGCGCGGCCGGAGCGAGCGGGAGCCTATCGTTGGCGACGTCCAGCGGGTGTGCCACAATGCGATAGTCGAAGTCGAGCCTTGAACGGCCGCCTTCGATTTCGCGAACTTGGAACCCGGAGGGCGTCTTGACGCTCACGTAGAGCCCGCGCGTATCGGCCAGTGGTGTCAGGAAGACATAATACGGGCTATTGCGATTCATAACGGAAGCAAAGGCGGAATCTATCGGGACGTTCGCAATCCCGCCAAACATTCGCGCGGTCCCGACGTCTTCGATGGTCGGCGAAGCCGACTCCGATGCGTAAGCAAGAACCTGCTGGCCCGCGCTGTTTCGGTGTTGTACGCGCAGAGATTTCTTGCCCGTAATCTTTCCCGTGCACTTTAGATTGGCCTTTGGATCGATAATGCAAGAATCGTCGTTCGCCGAGTCCGAACCCGCAAAGATATCTGTCGAGGTGTCGTCCGAAAAGGCCACCAGAGCGACTCCGCCGTTGCTGGATTCTCCCGTGACACCCACAGCGCCGCCATCACCGTAAACGCCGGTTTCCGCGAGCCCCGAATCGCCATCACCGTAGCCCGCGACGCCCGCGAAGTCCATCGCGCTGCTGGTATGGCCTTCGACGCCGTTGCCGCTCGTGGACTTTCCATACACGCCTTGGCCGTTCGAGGAGCGGCCATAGACGCCGTGCGCCGATCCGCTCGAGTTACTGGCGATGCCGGCAACGCCCGAGTTCCCGGTTGTCGACGAGGTCGTCCCCTCCACTCCGTTGCCGCTGGTGCCCTGTCCTTCGATGCCGCCGCCGGCGCCCGTGTTTTGCCAGACGAGACAGTAGCCGGATGAAGAGCAGGAGCCGTTCGGGCGTGCGCGCTCGGCCCGCACGACACCGAAAGCGGACAGAGCGATGATCGCACCAACGGCGATCGTGCTCACAGCTACCAGAGAACGTAACCGGAATGTTGCTTTATACATCGTTGATCCTTTCTCTCGAAAGCGCAGTCTCGAAATACCCCTTGGCACGCCTCTAAGTAAGAGAGACTAGAGCATCTGCTGCGGCATTGCCGCGACTCGATCGTTAGTACCGCCGCAACCAGCGGCTATGAAGAGGAACGCGGCGATCCCGAGGGCGTGAAAGCCTGAACGGTAGCTCGTCATTTCGCACTCTCCTTTAGGCATCGATCCGCTAGGCATCGAGCCGCAACTGCAGATTGGCCTTCTGCCGTCTCATCTGTCTCCCTTCTGCGCCCGATAGCTGCCCCGAACGCTTTCGTACGTTTCGCCTGCTACGCTGGTCTCGCAACTCAGCACTTATTCAAAAGGAGCTTACTCTTGAACCATCGCTCGGCCATTCTCATCATCGCCCCGCTTGCGGCGGCGCTTACGCTGCCAAGCTGCGGAGGCAGCAATCTTGCCGGCACGCCGGCAGCGAGCGGCGCGCTAACGGCGACGCCCACCGCAGCGCATCGGGCCGCTCGTTCCTGGATGAACCCCGCGGGGCGCACCCAGCAACTGCTCTATATCGCCGACTCGGGCTCCGCCACGGTAAAGGTATACACCTACCCGGGCTTGTCGTATACCGGCGAGCTAACCGGCTTCGTGCAACCACTATTCGACTGCGTCGACAAGGGCGGAAACGTCTGGATCTCCGATTACGGTCCTAGCGGCGCACTCTACAAATACGCGCACGGCGGCACGACGCCGATCAACGAGTTAACCGGCCTTTCGTATCCATACGCGTGCGCCGTCAATCCTCAAAACGGCGATCTGGCCGTTGCCATCAACGTCGAGACGGCCTCGACGAACTTGGGCGAGGTTGCCGTTTATCACAACGGATCCGGTCGACCGAGCATCCACATCGATCACAACTTTACGCTCAACTCTGGCCTGGCTTACGATAGTTCCGGAAACCTTTTCGTTGACGGCTTCGCCTCGGGCGACGTGTTCCATTACGCGGAATTGCCCGCCGGCAGCTCTACCTTTACCGACATCGCGCTGAGCACGACGCCGTCTTCGCCCGGAGCCGTTGTATGGGATGGGCAGTACATCGACATCGGCGATGACTCGAACACCATCTATCAAACCCAAGGCTCGACGATAATGCACAGTATCTCGCTCGAGCTATCAAAAGATACCCTTCGCGGTTTCTTCGCGGCGTCGGCTAAAAAGCTCATTGCCCCGGACGCGTACGCGAATGTCGTCGGCGTGTTTCGCTACCCGCACGGAGGTTCCGCAAAGAAGAGCATCACGAGCGGACTCAATACGCCCTGGGACGTCGTCCTTAGCAGGTAGGCAAAGTTCGACGCTCACAGCTCTCACAGGGGCAGGCGGATAATACGAGGATCAGCCTGCCTACGGGGAATGCGGACGGGAGTAACTGGCGGTCCGAGCAAACCATCCGGCATGACACCGCTCGATCTTCGAACGCACCGGCCGCGCGGTCCGCGCGAAGCGATGCTGGGCTTCTATCTCTTGCCGCGCACGGTCGACAAGCTGCGCGCCGAGCTGCCCGGGGGACATCTTGGACCGTACCTCAACCACGACACGGGATTCAGCGCATATCTCGTTCGGCGCTTGGGGTTGAGCATGGCCGAACTCCGGCAAGCTGTGGCGAGCGCGCCCGACGAGACGGCGCTTGTCGAATGGTTGGCCGCCAGGGTCGACGTAGCGTCCGCGCCAGAACACAACGCGAAGCTCGAAACGTTCGTCATCGAGCGGATGAAACCTGAAGATCAGGCGTTGGTGCGTCAACGTCATCCCGTGATGGAAATGCAGCCCGGCCTGTCAAAAATTCTCGATATCCTCGACGCCGACGACCGGTTCGCGTTCGGCGTCAATTAAGCGCGCGATGTTTTTCTTTCGGAAGGCCCGCAACCCGAGGGCCGCCCACGCGATTGCGATCCTTCGAGATGTCGTCGAGGTCGTCGCAATCGTTGCCGCCGGTATCTGGGCGTTCTACGTGTTTGCCTACGAGAACCGCATCAAGCCATCGATGGCGGATCCCGACGTAAACGTGGCCGCGTCCATACAACGCCTTGGCGAGCGCAACGGGCTAATTGCCATCGGGCTTCATCTCCGGCTGCAAAACATCGGGACCGTCACGGCCCGCTTTTTGGGAGCCGCCGTTAACGTCTACGGGCAACGCATCGTCGGGAGCCTGCCTCACGTGACTCCTCGGCAGCACCTCATCAAATACGAGTTCGACGGATTCTACCGAATGGGCCCGCTCGTGCCGGTGTACACGTGGGCCTACGTCACGCACCTCGGGGATCCGTCGAGCCTCCAAGAAGCGGGACTCGATCCGGGGACGACGATCGACAACTACCGCACATTTTACGTGCCGCAGAACCGGTTCGATCTTCTCACCGTCGGTATCGACGCTCCGTACACGAAGTTTGAGAAGCCGGTCCCCACGCGCTTGGTCGTCAACCCGGGGGGCGACGCCCGAGCCCGCCCAGCGGATCTCTCAAGGATAGATCAGTACAACATCCTTCCAGTCACGTCGCTCGACATCCGGTAGAAGGTTTTCTCCTAACGCGTAATCTCGAAAACGGCTCCGTCGCCATTCTGCCCCCCGTCGCTCGTTGCGCCGTAGAGGTTGCCGGTCGCGTCGATCGTTAGAGAGCCGCTGGGGTATTGACCGTCACTGCCACCGGTGAACGAGTAGAGGATTTTTTCCTCCCACTGCCCGCTCTTGGACGGGCTCAGCTCGTAGACGATTCCGGCATTGCTCGCGCCGCCGAAGACCGTCGTTCCGTACAGGTCGCCGCGCTTGTCGGCAGTTACTCCCCCGTACGGCGCGTTGCCGTCGCCGGACGCACCGAACGCGTGCAGCAGTTTCTCTGTCCACCGATGCTTCGTTCCTAGCACAAGCTCAAACGCGACCCCGCCGTCGTTCGGCCCGCTCTCGATCGCCGTGCCGTAAAGCTTCCCTTTCGCCGGCATGATCATTCCCGCATACGGATCCTCCCCGCCGCCGTTATCGGTGAAGGTGTACAACACGCTATCCTTCCACGCGGCGCGCTTGCGCAACTCGAACGCGACGCCGTCGTTATCGCCGTCGTACTTGTACGTCGTACCGTAGAGGTTGCCGGTGCGGTCCGCGACAACGCCGTCGGCCGGCGCGCTGCCGTCGGTCGTTCCTTGGAAGCTATACAGCACGCTCTCTTTCCAGCCACCGCCGCCGCTCGGCGCGAGCGAGAAGACCGTGCCGCTCCCGCTGCTGCCGCCGTACCACGTCGTGCTGTACAGCGTGCCGTTCGCGCTTGGCAGGAGCGTCGCGTTGGGGAACTCGCCGTCGCTTCCGTCAAAGGTGTGCAAGACGCTCTCCGTCCAGCCGCTGCCCTTGCTCAGCTCGTAGACGACGCCGCAGCCGATCGAACACGAGAAGCTGCCGCCGGTGCTTCCGGTCCCGAGAATGTTGCCGCTCTTGTCGAGGATCACGCCGGCGTTCGGAAACCCGCCGTCGTTGCTGTCTTGAAATGCATACAGCGGCGTCTCGCTCCAGCTGCCGCTCTCGTCGGGCGACAACTCGAAGACGACGCCGCAACCGCCGCCGACCTGACCGCCGCACGAATCGTTGCCGCCGAAGTGCGTCGTACCGTACGCATTACCCGACGCATCGAAAACGAGCCCGCCATTTGGGCCGCCACCATCCACGCCGTCGGCAAACGAGTAGAGCACCTTTTCGGTTGCGTGCGCTTTCGCGAGCCCCGTCGGTTGCAAACCCGCAGCAGGCAACGACGACGGCGAGTTGCCCGCGCCGCAACCGGTCAGCACCGCAACTAAGGCTACGCCGAGAAAAGCTCGAGGACTCACCAGCATTCCCTCCTTGGTAGACGCGCTCTGCGTCAATTTCAGAGGACGCGTCTCCAGCCCTTGTGTTCGACCGGTGATTACAGCAGCCACGTATTAAAACACGCAGCTCGGCACCATGTCACGAGAGGAATTCAGCGGTCGAGTGATATAAGGAAGAGCACCAATCGTGACTCGATCCGTTGCCCTTCTTGCCGCGGTCAGTCTCACGCTGTCCGCCTGCCACGGTGGCGCTGTTACGGCGCCGCCGATTTCCCCATCTCCTGCGTGTTCCGTCCCGCCCGTCGCCCCGCCGAACGCACCAGCATATGCGAAGACGGCCTGTCCGAGCGAACGTCACGCGCCATAATCCCGCTACTTTACTAGGAGACCATCGAGATGCATCATTTACGGAAACGCAAGCTGGCCGCGCTTGCATTAGGAATCGCCTTGCTGACGGGATGTTCCTCGAGCGCAGGCAGCCTGCCGGCAAACGCTCCGAATCGAGCGCCTAGCGCTTACGATATCACCGTGAAGTACGTCGTGACGTTCTACCCGCTTTGGTTTACCTATCAACAATGGCGCGTCTCTTCGGTCAACCAATTCATCGGACCGAA
>DATMKR010000107.1:0-3593 GCA_035571115.1 Candidatus Acidiferrum sp.
ATCGATGAGCCAGCGAACGACGAACTCGGCTTCTGCGATCTGCACCGGGAATTGATATTCCGGAGCGAGCTTATAGTCGACGGCATAGACTTGTGCACCGCTGTTCTCGGCAAAGAGGCGCATCGCCGTATCGAATTGATCGAGCGATCCTACGATATAACCTCCGCCGTGCAGATAGACGAGTGCAGCGCCTTCGGCCGCGCCGGGTTTTGAAGGATGATAACAGCGGACGGGGATCGTGCCGTGTGGGCCGTCGAGGCCGAGAAACTCCACCCTGCCGATAGGCGGCTTGTCAGCATCGATGAACGCATCGTGCGCCGCGCGCTGGACGTGAATCGGCTCGTGTGCTCCGAGCACAGGTCCGGTCTTCAACCAGGCCTTGATCTCGGGATCCATGATTCCCGAGCGAACTTGCTCCGGAATGGTCTGGCGTGTGTATATGGCCATGTTTTACTCCACTCTTTTCGAATGCGGCGGTTAAAGCGGCTTTTTTGAAACGGTTCAGATGGGGGACGTCCGGTTTCCGATTTTGTCGATCGTTTCCAACGGCACCCTACACCCGTTCAGGAACCGGCTAAGAAGATTGAACCAAGCGATTATGAGCACGAACTTCCGGCAGATCACCTCATCGTATCTATCCAGCATCTCGGTCAGGGTCTCATCGGTCAAAGTGGCCGTGGTCGAGAGCTCGTCGGTTGCCTTACACAGAAGCACATAGTCGGGATTAATGCCGTTTACGGGACCCTCTTGAGCGGCGGCTTCAATTTCTGCGCTCGAGAGGCCGGCGTTGGCAGCCATCTTCGTATTGGCTTGTGCCTCGTAGGGGACGTTCAGAATCTTTGCTGACCGTAAGATGATCATCTCTCTCGCCTTTGGATCGATGCCTTTGGCGCGAAAGACGGCGTTCACTAAACCAATGGTGGCCGCGTATAGGTCATCGGCTCCGGCGAACATCTTGATGACATTGAGCGCGGTGCTCGAGTCGTACGTGTCACCGATGATCCTTCTAACTTCCTCGTCGGAGGGCAGCGGAACTGAAACCTTTGAGGTATATCTTGTCGGGAATGCTCCAGCGCGAGTTTGTTGAATCATTTCATTCTTTCTTTACAGAGATGAGCGAGTCGAGGTTCGCGTGCGAGAGTCAGGGCTGCGCGTGCTGCGCGGCCTCTTCGATGACGGCCGCCACGGTCTGCGGGCGCGATTCGTAGACGGAATGGCTCGCGCCGGGCGCGACGATCGTATGGCTGTGGGCGCGCGCGTAGTACCATCTCTCGAGATTGGGATTAATGATCTTGTCCGCGCCGGCGACAATCGCCCAACTCGGCTTCGTTCTCCAGGCGGCTGCGGTCAGCGGCGTGTTGAAGACCTTACCTGCCGTCAAGATCTGAGACTGTGCCTCGAATACGGCTTGCTCGTGCGGCAGATCGGGGGCGAAGTCCGCGGGAAAGTCTGCGCGGTTCAGGTAGGTGAAGCCGTCCGGCGTCGCCACGATCGCTCCCTTTTGCTTCGCCGTAAAGCTGGGCATGCGGTTTGCAAGCTCGCCTTCGTCCTCTCCGACATCGGCGGCAGTTGCGGCAACGTATACCAGGCCGACGACCTTCGGATCGACGCCGGCCTCGGTGATGACGGATCCGCCGTAGCTGTGACCGACGAGAATCGTGGGGCCACTCTGTTGGTCGAGGATTCGCTTCGTCGCGGCGACGTCGTCTTGAAGCGAAGTGAGCGGTTCCTGCACCATGGTCACGTGGTAGCCGTCCTTGACGAGTATTTGGTAGACGGGCTTCCACCCTGAAGCATCCACCCAAGCGCCGTGCACGAGTACGATGTTCTTCACCGGCGCCGCGACCGCTGGCGCGGTTATGCCTAGCAAAAAGATTGCGGCAATGCCTAAGTTACGAGACAATGATTTTTTCACGAGAAGTTTCCTTTCTAAAGCGTCCAGGCGTCACGCCGACGTATCGAACGAATTGACGCGTAAAGTAGCAGAGGTCGGTGAATCCAACGGCCTCGGAAGCGCCAGCGACCGTCACGGTGCCTTCGCCAAGTAGTTCGCGTGCGGCATCAATGCGGCGTTTGATGATCCATGCGGTCACCGGGCTGCCGGTGGCCAGACGAAACGCGGTTGTCAAGTGACTCGGAGAGTATCCGATAGCGGAAGCGACATCGCGGAGGCTTATCGGAGCCGTATAATGTCGTTCGACGTATTCCAGAACGCGGTCGGTCACTGAGTCGGAAGGCATGGGCACAGCGTAGCGCGGCCACGGCTGCCCCTCCACGCTCAATCGTAACAAAAGCACGCACTTTTGGAGCAAGAGAGCAACCGGCGGGAGCCGTTAGCGTGGTCGCGAAAGCCGTCTGCCCGTCACAGGGGCGAGGGCCATGGCAATATGACGAGCGAGTTCGGAGAGCTATTGAGGCGCCATCGCCGGGCGGCCGGGTTCTCTCAGGAGTATTTGGCCGAGCGTGCGCTTCTTAGTACCACCGCTATCGGCTTACTGGAGCGTGGCCTTCGTCATGCTCCGCGTCGCGAAACCATCGCTCTTCTCGTGCAGGCCTTGGACCTTTCGCAAGCGGAAAGCGCCGAACTCGAGAACGCTGCGAACTCCGCCCGCGCACGGCTCGGTCGCGATATTCACGACGAGCTTCCCGAGCCGATCACCAGCTTCGTTGGTCGCGCGGACGAAATCGTGACCCTTTGTGGCCTCGTACTTGGAAACGAACAGCGCCTGATCACGATCACGGGGCCTGGTGGCGTCGGAAAGAGCCGTTTCGCCCTCGAAACAGCACGACGAGTCGTCTACGGCTTCGAGGACGGCGCTTACGTCGTACCGCTCGCCGGCATTACCGATCTGCAACTCGTCGCCCTCGCGATCGTCAACGCCGTCGGAGCACGCGAACGGGCCGACCGTTCGCTCATCGAACTCTTGCAGCGAACGCTTAAAAACCGAAGCGCGCTTATCGTGTTGGACAACTGCGAACACCTTATCGAGAGCGTCGCGCAAGTTGCTGCCTCTATTGTCACGGCATGTCCCCGAATCCGTTTGCTCGCGACGAGTCGCGAACGCCTCCGGGTTGCCGGCGAGCTCACCTTCAACCTGTCGGCGCTCCCGTACCCGCTCGTAGCCCCGCGAACTTCGGCCGAAGCCAAAGCGTATTCGGCCGTTCAACTGTTCCTGGATCGCGCTTCGCATCTCTGCGCAGATCGGCTCGAAATCGACGAGGACGGCATTGCCGCCGTAGGGGAAATTGTCCGCAAGCTCGATGGCCTGCCGCTTGCCATCGAACTCGCCGTCCCGATGCTGCAAGTCCTTAGCATGGGCGAACTCGCAAAGCAGCTGAAGCATCGTTTCCGATTACTGGCGACCGGCGAACGCGACGCGTTACCCCATCACCAGTCGCTGCGCGGAATGATCGACTGGAGCAGCGAGCGGTTGTCTGAAGAAGAACGCGCTCTGTTCCGGCGCTGTTCGGTCTTCGCCGGAAGCTTTTCGCTTGCAGCAATTAGTGCTGTCTGCAGCGATTCTATCCACGAGGTGGACGTGCTGAGTCTATTTTCGGCGCTGGTTGACAAATCGCTCGTTCGAGTCGCAGAC
>DATMKR010000108.1:0-8656 GCA_035571115.1 Candidatus Acidiferrum sp.
CACCATCGGCGGCCCGTCGGATCTCCAGAGCGTCATTGGCGTAGGAGGCACGCAGCTCGCCCTCAGCGGCTCGAAGTACTCTGAAACCGTCTGGAAGGACGCGAGTGCCGGTTGCTCGAGTCCTACGGTCGTCGGGAGTCCCGGCGTTCCGAAGCCCTCGTGGCAGCACGATCCCAACTGCACCTACCGCACCGATGGCGACATTTCGGCCGAATCCGGCTGCAGCCCGGGCGTGGCCGAGTACGTCACGACCCAGTACACCGGCTGGGAAGAAGTTTGCGGCACCAGCGTAGCGTCGCCGTTTACCGCAGGCGTCATCGCGCTCGCCGGAAACGCCGCTAGCCAGAATGGCGGTGAGACCTTCTGGAACTTCGACAGCAAGCAACACAAAAAATACTTTCATCATCCGTCGGGCGGCGACTGCACCGGCACCTACTTGGGCGGCTGCGGGCGATACAAAAAATACTATTCTGGTCCGAGCGGCTGGGGCACGCCCAATGGAATCAAAGGCTACTAGTTCTCGACTCCGCGCCCGCAACGAAGGAGGCCTTTTTTTCGTATTTCAAAACGGTTGTTTCTTGCTCGTAAGTCGTTGAACACCTAGTCTACCTTAGTTGTGGTAGTGTAACGGAGATGGGCAGACCAGTGACTATCGTGCTTTACGCTGTGACCATGGCAGCCATCATAGTCGGTGTGGATTTCGCGTTCTTCAGAAACCGATTCTTGGAACGGCTGATACTGAATGTTGGAATCGTCTTGGTGTTCGCAGCGTTCTACTTGAGATTCCTGAGGCGTCCATGAACCGTGGACGTAGGTTTCCACGTCGCGCGCTCATCGCGAGGCGCGATCGATAGCGTCCTCTCCTTCGATCTTGCCTGGAGCGCGTCGCGCGACGCCTTCTTCTTGTGCGGCATTTGCGACGGCCTTAGCGACGGCATCCACGACGCGAACGTCGAAGACGCTAGGAATCACGTACTCGGGGTTGCGCTCTTCTTCGGTAACGATCTCGGCGATCGCGGAGGCGGCAGCGAGCTTCATTCGCTCGGTGATGCGCGCGGCACGAACGTCGAGCGCGCCGCGAAAAATTCCGGGAAAGGCGAGCAGATTGTTCACCTGATTGGGAAAATCCGAGCGTCCGGTCGCAATGACCGCCGCGACCGGAGCCGCGACATCGGGCATGATCTCCGGGTTCGGGTTGGCCATCGCGAAAACGATCGGATCGCGTCCCATGCTCGCGATGTGCTCGGGTTGTAAGATTCCCGGGGCGGAGACTCCGATAAAGACGTCCACACCGGCCAGTACCTCGCGCAACGATCCGCGGCGGTTCTCCAGATTGCAATGCTCGGCTAGCCAGCGCCAATGGGGATTCTCGTAACGGTCGGTGCGATTGAGCGCGCCGGCGCGATCGACCGGGATTACATCGCGCACGCCCGCGCCGAGCAGCATTTTGATCGTAGCGGTTCCCGCGGCACCGCTTCCCGAAACGACGACCTGCAGATCCTCTAAGCGCTTGCCGACGACGCGCGCGGAGTTGATCAGGGCGGCTAGAATGACGACCGCCGTGCCGTGCTGGTCGTCGTGCATGACCGGAATATCGAGCGCTTCGATCAAGCGGTTCTCGATCTCGAAACAGCGCGGAGCGCTGATGTCTTCGAGATTGATTCCCCCGAACACCGGCGCGATACGCGCGACCGTCTCAACGATTTCGTCGACGTTCTTGGTGTCGAGACAGATTGGGAAGGCGTCGATGTCGGCGAACTGCTTAAAGAGCATCGCCTTGCCTTCCATAACCGGAAGCGCTCCGAGCGGCCCGATATCGCCCAAGCCGAGCACGGCCGTACCGTCGGTGACGATCGCCACGGTGTTGCGTTTGATCGTTAGCTGGAAGGCTTTGCTGGGATCGGCGGCGATGGCCATCGAGACGCGCGCGACGCCGGGCGTATAGACCGTCGAAAGGTCCTGCCGCGTCTTGATCGCGATCTTCGGCTCGATGCGAATCTTGCCGCCGATATGCGCGAGAAAGGTCGAGTCGGCCGCGAAGATGATTCGCGCGCCGTCGATCGCTTCGACCGCCTTACGCACTTCGTCGGCGACGGTATCGGAGGGAACGCCGATCGTGACGTCGCGAACGACGCGCGACCGGGCGACCGTGTGCATGTCGACCGCGCTGATGGCTCCTCCGGCATCGCCGATCGCGTTGGCAAGCATGCCGAACGCGCCCGGCTCGTTGGGCGTCTCGATCCGTAAGACGAGCGTCAAGCTGATCGCCTGCGTCATGCTATCCTAGTTACCACTCACCATCAACTCGGCAACGCGAAACGACGGCGAAACGACGGCCGCGTCGAACTGCAAGTCGTTCGCGACCGAATCGATGTTCGCAAGCATGTCCACGTATTGTCCGGCGACGGTAAACTCATCGATGGGATAGGCGAGTTCGCCATTCTCGATGAAGAAGCCCCGCGCACCGCGGCTATAGGTGCCCGAGGCATGCTCGGTCGCGAAGCCGATCGTGTCGAGCACCAGGACGCCAAGCGGAGTCGCGGCGATCAGCTCGGCGAGCGACATCGCTCCGGGTTCGAGGTAAAAATTGTTCGGCCCGATGCCGCCACCGGTCGAGTTGCCCGTGCTTGCAGCGCCCAGTTTACGCCCATAGTACGTGTCGTAGAGGAACGTTCGCAGCGTTCCGCGCTCAAAAACCGGCGTGCGCTGCGTCGGAACCCCTTCGCCGTCGAAAGGCGAGCTTCCGAGCTTTCCTACGAGTCGTCCGTCGTCGACGATCGTAACCAGGTCGCTGCCAACGCGGCTCCCCGTTCGCTCCGTCAGCCAAGAGTTGTCAATCGCCACATTGCCCGCAGAAGCCGCCGCAAAGACGTCGTCGAGAAACGTGGCAGCCACGTCGCGTTCGAAAATCACCGGCACGCGCATCGTCGGCGGCTTTCGCGCGCCGAAGAGGTCGACGGCTCGGCGCACGGCCGTCGTCGCTACGCTTGCCGGCGCTTCCAAGTCGCCGAGATATCGTCCGGCAGTTCCATAGTGTGCGATTCGTTTGACGCCGCCGTCGAGGGCGACGGGACCGGTCGAGCGCCCCGCGCGCGTCCAGTTATAGACTGCCGAAAATCCCGAAGTATTCGCGATCGCGGTGACCGCAATCGCGTCGGTGTAGTTGGAGCCGCTGGAGTTGACCACGCGCGCGTCGGCTTCGCGGATCAACCGCTCGAGTTTGATCGCGTCGTCGAGTTTCTCGGCGCCGTCCCGATCGGCGATATGGGAATCGAAAAGAGCCAGATCGACGGCTTCGGTGGCGACCACGTCCGGCAGGCCCGCAAACTCGTCCACCGCGACTTGGTCGGCCTGCGCAACCGCTCGACGAATTGCGTCGCTCATTCCTTCGGGCGAAAAGTCGGAGGTCGACAGCGTTGCCTTGCGCCCGTCCCGGAAGACGCGCATAAAGAGAGCCTTACCGGTCGAGGCTTCGAGCTTGGATATCGCATTATCTCGCGCTTCGGCGTGGAAGCGCCGCGCGATGGAGACGGAAGCCTCGGCGGTTTGTGCCCCCGCGGCGGTCGCGAGCTCGAGCGCTTCGCAGGCTAACGCGATCGCCCTGGCATCATTCATGCTGCGTTCCGCCGACGGTAATGGATGAAATCTTCACTGTCGGCATCCCGACGCCCACGGGGACGCTCTGCCCGCCCTTACCGCAGGTGTAATGGCCGCGTGCCAGACGACTGTCGTTGCCGACCGCCACGACCTTTCTCATCGCGTCGGGGCCATTTCCGACGATCGTCGCGTTTCGAAGAGGCGCGGTGATCTTTCCATTCTCGACCAGGTAGCCTTCGCCAACCATAAAAACGAAGTCTCCCTTCGCGATCTCGACTTGGCCTCCGGCAAAGGACTTCGCGAAGATTCCGCGGTGGGTTGAAGCGACAATCTCCTCGACCGTCGAGTCGCCGTCGGGCATGTACGTGTTGCACATGCGCGGCTGCGGAGCGAACCGGAAGGATTGTCGCCGCCCGCTACCCGTCGATTGGGTGCCCATCAAGCGCGCGTTGAGCGTGTCTTGCATGTACCCGCGGAGCACGCCGTTTTCGACTAAGACTTTATGCTGTCCGGGCACGCCCTCGTCGTCGACGTTGAGGCTGCCACGTTTCTCGTGCAAGTTTCCATCATCGTAAATCGTCACCAGCTCACTTGCCACGCGTTCGCCGACTCGTCCACTATAGAGTGACGTGCCACGCCGGTTGAAATCGCTCTCGAGGCCGTGGCCGACGGCTTCGTGGAGGAGTACGCCGCCGCCGCCGGCGCCGACGATCATCTCCATCTCACCCGCGGGAGCCGGGATCGCCGACAGATTGACGGTCGCGATACGAGCGGCCTCTTCGGCAAGCATCTCGGGCGTTTGCCGATCGAAATAAGCAATTGAAGTGCGGCCGCCGTCGCCGACGTACCCGGAGCTGCGCTCTTTTTTGGCGCTCGCCACGGCCTGAATGCCGAGCGTCACGAGAGGACGGCAATCGCGTACGATTCGCCCGTCGCTCGTGGCAATCCACACCTCTTGCAGCTCGTCGACGACCTGCGCGTTCACGGCGACGATGCGAGGATCGTAGCCGCGCGCCGTGCGATCCGCGCGTTCCAGCAGAGCGGCATAGCGTGCGCCCTCGATTGCAGTCACGGGGTCGCAATCATAGAGTTTCGACACCTTCTCGCTGCGAAGTTCGGCGGCCGCGGTTTTCCCCGAGGGTGCGGTCCGAGCGATCAGCGCGGCTGAGTCGGCGGCCTCCATTAACGTCTCGGTGCTTAGGTCGTCGGAGCTTGCGAAGCCGGCCGATTCGCCGACGACCACGCGCACGCCGACGCCGAGCGTCACGCCGTATGTGGCGTCGTGGATCCGGCCGTCTTGCAGCCGGTAGCTCACCGTTCTGCGCCGCTCGCAGAAGATGTCGGCATATTCGCCGCCGTGCTGCAACGCACGATTCAGCAATCGTGAAAGCAGAGACTCGTCGAACACTCGAATGAAGGCCTTTCCTAGTACTCGACCAGACGGTCGACGGCGCGAACGATGGCGGCATCCGGATCGGCGGGAGATCCGTCAATCAGAAAAGCGAATGCGACGCGGCCATGGTGTATGGTCGCAGCGTAACCGGCGAGTGACGCGACATTCGAAAGGTGTCCGCTCTTGGCTCGAACCCGGCCAAGCGCGGTCGTGAAATCGTAGTCGGCGAGCGTTCCTTCGCGACCTCCGCTCGGCAGTAGACGATACAGCGACGGCTCTTCGGCAACGAGAAGGCGCGCTATCGTGATGGCTGCCACGCGATTATTGTGCGAGAGGCCGCTGCCGTCCAGAAGCCTCAAGCCGGGAGACGGAACTCCGAGGCGCGTCAAGAAATGGCGTTCGGCGTCGACCCCGCCGTCGTCGCTCGACTCGCCCCTCGCTGCCCCGCCGACGGTTCGCAAGAGCTGCTCGGCATAATGGTTGTCCGAGAGGAAGAGCATGTGTGCTTCGAGTTCGCTCAAAGGAGCGGATTTGTGATCCCAGAGGACCACCGTTCCCAGGGGCGCGACGCCGAGGTTGGGCGACGTGGAGACGAGAATTCCGCGCGCGCGAAGCATCGTCTGCGTCTGGCCGGCGACATAACGTTCGACATCTTGCATCGGCGTCCAGACCGGTTGCCCGCCGTCGCCGGAGGACTCGATCGTGTCGCCGTCCAGCGATATCGCGCTCGTCGGAGCGGCGTAATCTTGACCGTCATCTTCGGCATCCCAGTGTGGATTGTACGCGCGTGCGCTCATTGCGGTCGCGTCGATCACGACGCTGCCGTCGATCCGGCGCAGCCCCGATCGCAACAGCGTGGCGACGCCATTGCGAACGTCCGACGATTGCAGCGACGGATCGCCGGATCCGACAAGCCAAAGATTTCCGTCGAGCACTCCGTCGCCGGCCGGATCCCGAGCGGCGAAAATCGTGTGATAGCGATAGCTGGGACCGAGCGCATCGATTGCACTCGCCGCCACAATCAGCTTCTGAACGGATGCGGGAGCCACGGCTCGGTCGGAGCGATCGTCGTAAATCGTTCGGCCATCGGGCGCGAGGACGGCCAGACTCCAGCTGCCCGCGCCGTCGAGTGCCGGCGCGAACGCTCCTCGCAAAGCCGCTGTGAGTCCAAGCCGTTGCGTGTTGGTCCAGTGCGGCGCTTGGGTTGACAGCGGCGCTCTTCTCGTCAGAGCCCTTGCCGAGACGCCGTGACCGATCGCTCCGCCTCGTCCGTCGTTCCAAAGCCAAGCCGCCAGCGTCGCCAACGTGACGATGAGCGCGAAGGCGAAGACGCGGCGCTTATGCACGCGCGAGCGCTTCGATCTTCTCCTGTAACCTACGCTGGTCTTCACGTAACTCATCAATATCCTCGCGCAAACCTTTGACTTGCGCCGGTATCTTGGCCGCCTGACGAATTCGGATAGCCGCCTCCGTCGCGTCGCGGCGCATGCGTCCATCGACGGCCTGTTGGGCGAGACGGTCGAGGGCCGGCAACAAGCGTACGTCGGAGAGCGATTCGGAAGCGACAATCGCGTCGAGCGTTACCATGAAACTGGGATCGCCAAGTCGTTCTTCGAGTTCGTCGACGACGCGCGTGCGCTCCTCTTCGACCAACGCGCCGAGCCGGCCCAGCGCCGTCGTCGCCGCTCGGCGCAGGCCCTCGCTGCGTTCCGGGCGCGACGCGTCGACGATTGGCGCCATCGCTCGCGCGTCGGCTAACTCGGCGAGTCCGAGAACCGCACCGGCCTCAACCGTTCCGTTCCACGTCGTCTTCTTGGCGGCCGCGCTCAAAACGTCGAAGGCTCGCGCATCGCGCGTCTTTCCCAAGGCGGCCAGCGCACTCGCGCGCACGAAATACGAGGCGTGATTCGCGGCGGTCTCGATGAGCGCGGTCGCGGCATCCGGCTCGCGGAAGCCACCCAACGCCGCCGCTGCCGCGCGTACGACCTTTGGATGCCGATGCGAGAGTGCCGAAATAAGAACCGCGCGAGCCCACGGCGCGCGCGTCGCGCCGATGGCGTGGGCCGTTTCTGCGAGCACGCCCCAAAACGGCTCCTGCGCAAATGTCGTTACGATAGCCTCGCGGGCGACGCGGCCTCCGTCTTTCGCAAGTTCGCGCGCGGCGCGGATGCGGGCGATGACGTCCGGGTCGGCAGCAAGCGTCGCCGCCGCCAGATCGGGGCCCAAACGATAACGCACGTCGGCCAAGAGAAACGAGCCCGGATCGAAACGAACCAGTTTCGGCTCGAAGTCGAGCGGCACGGTGATCGTTTCGTGGCGCCGCTCGACGCGCGCGCGCACGCGACGTTCGCCGCGCACCGGCTCCTGAGCCGGTTGTACCGGCAATGCCGTCGCTTCGGGCACAAAGCCGATCTCGACATCGAACACATAGGCGGGATGGTTCGTATCGACGGTTTGATTCTGGTCGATCGTCAGCGTGGCGACCCGGCGCGCGGCATCCCACGCGACGGAGACTTCGAGTTGCGGATGGCCTTCGCGAAAGACCCACTGATTGAAGAATTGCCGCATGTTGCGACCCGTGGCGGCTTCGATCGCGCGAATCAAATCGATCGTCTCAACCGAACGCTGCGCGTTATCCTCGACATACCGCGCAATCGAGCGCCAGAACCGTCCGTCACCCAGCTCGCCGCGCAACATGTGTAAGACGGTGGCACCTTTTTGATAAAGGTGCCGGTCGAAAATCTCGATCGGATCGCGATAGACGTTGCAGACGATCGCGCGGCGATAGCGATGTGCGTCTTCTCGAAGGTATGCGGTCAAACATTCGAAGATATCGTAGAGGTACTCGTCGGACCCGAGATCGGCCTCGCGCCAGACGGCCTCCATAAATGTCGCAAACCCCTCGTTGAGCCATGCGTGCGCCCAATCGCGGCAGGTCAAGAGGTCGCCGAACCATTGATGCGCGAGTTCGTGAGAGACTAAGGGATCGCTCGAAAAATCCAGATGCGCGACTGCATCGTGAAGGGTTCGATCGGTCTGCGTCGTCGCTGCCGTATTTTCCATGCCGCCGAAGATAAAATCGGAAACGGCGATCTGCGAATACCGAGCGTACGGATACGGAACGCCGACCCGCTTTTCGAAGTCTTCGATCATCCGCGGCGTGTTGCCGAAGGCCCGTTTCCCGTCGTCTTCGCGGCCGGGAAGCACGTAATAAAAGACCGGGACGCCGTTGCGCCCCACCTTCCCCTGCGCGGCCTCAACGAAGGGGCCGGCGACCATCGTCATCAGATAGGTACTGTGAGGCACCTCCTGATGGTAGCGAAAGATGGTGCGATCGCCCTCGTCTCTGCGCTCGACGAGCTCGCCGTTCCCGAGCGCGAACATCCCCTTGGGCACGACGATCGTCGTCGTCGAACGCTGCTTCTCGGTCGGATAGTCGAAGCACGGGAACCAATACCGCGCGTATTGGTCTTGGCTTTGCGTCCAGAGATGGGGGATTTTTTCGGAATGCTCCGGCGTAGGCTTGATAAAAAACAGGCCGGCCCGGGGTTTTACGGCGCGATAGGTGACGGCTATTGCGGCGCGCTCGCTCGGTGCAATCGGAATCGGCAACTCGATCTCGAGCTTACCGTCGCGCGCCTGAAATTTGGAGGCCGGCTCGACCCG
>DATMKR010000109.1:0-9316 GCA_035571115.1 Candidatus Acidiferrum sp.
ATTGCGACGATCGCTAAAATCGAAAGTTTCATGGCGGCGCCTTACGTGCGGAGCCTAGGATGCCCTTTGCGGCAACCGTCCGAGTAGTGTAGGATGCGCACATGATGAACGGAGAAGGCTCCGATCGCGCGCGGTGATCGCGTTTTCCTTACCGGCGCAACCGGATTCGTCGGATCGCACATCCTGCGCGAGCTGTTCGATGCGGGTTACCAGGTTCGCGCGTTAGTTCGCCCTGAGAGGACATTGGACGAGCGGGCCGAGGTCGTCGAGGGGGATCTCCGGAACGTCGGGGCGTTTGCGCGCGCACTTTATGGATGCCGCTACGCGGTGCACTGCGCGGCGCTCTACACGTTCGCTCCGCGCGCGAGCAACGACATCGCCGCGGTCAACGTCGAAGGGACCTCGAGCCTGATGCTCGCGGCCGAACTCGCAGGTGTCGAGCGCGTCGTCCTTACCTCGAGTTCCGCGACGCTCGGTCACGCGCACGGCGGCTACCATCGCTCGAAGCTCGATCAGGAACGCGCCGCATTTGCGTCGCGCGTTCCCGTGATCGCGCTGCTTCCAACCGCGCCTGTCGGGCCGGGCGACTGGAAGCCGACGCCGACCGGGAAGCTCGTGCTCGATTTTGCGCGAGGCAAGATCGTCGCGAAAGCGCCGGGGTCGGGCGGCATGAACTTGGTCGCGGTCGAAGATGTCGCGCGCGCACACGTTGCCGCATTGGATCGCGGAGAGATCGGGGAGCGCTATCCGATCGGCGGTGAGAATCTGCGCATGGACGAGATTTGGCAGCAGCTGGCCGAGATCACGGGGCGTCCGATGCCGAAATGGCGCGCTCCCTACGGCTTGGCGCTGGGAGCCGCCTACTTCGACGAGCTGCGCTGCCGCGTCATGGGTTGCGAGCCCAACGTCCCGCTCGAAGGCGTTCGATTATCGCGCGAGCGCATGTTCACCGATTCGACGAAGGCACAAGCTGAACTGGGTTATCAAGCGACGTCGGTAACGACGGCGCTGGAGCGCGCCGTCACGTGGTACCGCCAAGCCGGGATGGCCTAGCGGTGCAGCGCGTTACCTTGATTGCGGCGACGTCGCTGGAATGCAAAGCGTTGCGGCGCGAGCTGCCGGACGCGCACATCGTGCAGGTTGGGATTGCGCTCGCGAATTTAAAGGCGCCGCTCGGCGACACGGTTGTGAGCTGCGGTCTGGCCGGCGGCTTGCGGACGGATCTTCCGACCGGAACGCTCTTAATTCCGCGCCACGTTCGCGCTCCAAACGGGAGCGTGATGCGCTGCGATGCCGAGCTTGTCGAAGCATTGACGCAGGGGGCGAGATCGCTGGGAATCGAGCCGATTTTCGACCCGCTCCTGACGGCCGATTCGATCGTCAACGGAGCGGCGCGCGAAACGTGGGCGACGCAAGGCTATGCGGGAGTCGACATGGAGACCGGGCGCATAGCGGCGTCGCGCGTTGCCGCCGTTCGCGTCGTGCTCGATACGCCCGATCGCGAGCTTTCGGCCGAATGGCGCACGCCGCTGCGGGCGATGCTCAAACCCTCGAACTGGCCACAAGCGCTGTGGTTGGCACGCGAGGCGCCGCGCGCGGCCAGGCTGGCCGCTTTGGTACTCGGAGCAACGCAGGGCATCGGCGGGCGGGTGCGTATATCGCGCCAATGATAATCGAGCGCATCGACTCCCCGGCTGACGTCAAACGGCTGAAGCGCGAGGAAATCGACGTTCTCGCAAGCGAGATCCGCGAACTGCTGGTCACCACCTGCGCCGTCAACGGCGGGCATCTGGCGCCCAACCTCGGTGTCGTCGAGTTGACGCTTGCGTTGCATCGGGTGCTCGATCTGCCGACGGACAAGCTCGTCTGGGACGTCAGCCACCAAACCTACGTTCACAAGATCCTCACCGGCCGGCGCGACCGGTTCGGCACGATCCGAAAAGGCGGCGGCCTCTCCGGCTTTGCGATGCGCAGCGAATCGCCCTACGATCCGTTTGGCGCGGGCCACGCCAGCACGTCGGTCGCGTCGGCGCTCGGGATGGCGCTGGCGCGCGATTTGGTCGGCAGCGACGAAACCGTCGTCGCGGTGCTCGGCGACGGCGCGCTCACCGGCGGGCTCGCCTACGAAGCGCTCAACAATGCCGGCGCGCTCCGCAGCCGGTTCATCGTCATTCTAAACGACAACGAGATGTCGATTGCGCCGAACGTTGGATCGATCGCCGCCTATCTTTCGGTTCTGCGCACCAAGCCGTTTGCAAACTTCGTCCGGCGAACCGGGAAGGAAATGCTCAAGCGCCTTCCACTGGGAACGGCGGCGAAGCGCGCGATTGAAGGTGCAGAAATCGGGGCGATGCACTTTATCGGTCCCGCCGAGAAGACGGCGGTTATCTTCGAGGAGCTCGGCTTTCGCTATATCGGCCCGGTCGACGGTCACAACTACGACGTGCTCGTCGATGCGCTCCAAACCGCGAAGGATTTCGACCGTCCCGTGTTGCTGCACGTTCGCACGGTCAAGGGCAAAGGATACGAGCCGGCCGAGCGCGATTCGCGGACGTTTCACGGCATCGGCGCAAACGCGTTCGAGCCGAACAATGGCGAAAAGAAGAGCGGACCGCCCGGACGTCCGAAGTTTTCCGATGTTTTTGGCGACGCCATGATCGCAGTAGCCGAAAAAGATCCGCGCGTGGTCGGCATCACCGCCGCGATGCCGGACGGCACGGGCCTCGCGAAGTTCGCAAAGCGCTTCCCGGAGCGGTACTTCGACGTCGGCATCGCCGAGGCGCATGCAGTTTGCTTCGCGGCCGGCTTGGCCTCGAGCGGATTGCGGCCCGTGTGCGCGATCTATTCGACCTTCTTACAGCGCGCGTACGATCAAATCGTCCACGACGTCGTCGTGCAGAACCTTCCAGTCGTCTTCTGCATGGATCGCGCCGGCTTTGTCGGCGACGACGGTCCCACGCACATGGGGCTCTACGATATCGCGTACCTTCGCACGCTGCCGAACATGACGCTCATGGCGCCTCGCAACGAGGCGGAGCTGCAGCCGATGCTCGAGCACGCCCTCTCTCTCAACGCACCGGCGGGAATCCGGTATCCGCGCGGTTCGACCAGCGGCAAGCACGACGAGCCCCTCGCTCCGCTCGTGCACGGCAAAGCCGAGGTGCTGCGCTGGGGCCGCGACGTCGCGATCCTCGCGTACGGCACATCGGTCGATGTCGCGCTCGATGCCTACGTCGACGGCATCACGGTCGTCAACGCGCGATTTGCCAAGCCATTAGATGAAGCGCTGTTGCTGGAGCTCGAACGGGATCACTCCCACTTGATCACGCTCGAAGAGCACTCGCTGGCGGGCGGCTTTGGTTCGGCGGTTGCGGAGTTCGTTTCCGATCGCGGCCTCAATCTTCGCGTCGAGCGGATGGGCGTGCCGAGCGTGTTGGTTCACCACGACTCGCAAGACAAGCAGCGAGCGCTCTTTGGGCTGACCGGCGAGGCACTCGCTGCCCGCGTTCGCCAAATCTGCGCTCGCGATAAGACCCCTGCGCCCGTAGCACGCTAGAGGGAACCACGCAAACCGAGCGAAGGCCCTGCACCTCTCGCTGCTCGTCATCTTGGAGGTTTGCGTGTCGCGTTTCTACTTCAAATCGGGACTCATTGCATTTGCTGCTCTAGTCGCTATCGGTCTGGCCGGATGTTCCGCCGGCAGGTCGACGCTCCCCGGAATCTCCCCTCAAACGCTCGACACGTGGCGCGCGAGTCATCCCGGTGAGGTCACGCGCCTTACAAGCCAACCTCCGACGGGCATGCAAATGGCGTGGTTGCTTACCGATGGTTCCATTCTGGCGCAAAGCAACTCGAACTGGAACACCTTCTATCGCTACGTTCCCGATGCCACTGGCGGCTATTCAGATGGCACCTGGAGTTCGGCGATCGTGCTTCAGAGCGGTTATGGACCCGATGCTGCCGCTTCCGACTTGCTTGCGAACGGCGAGTTCGTAATTATTGGCGGCGAGTACAACACGCCGGGGAACGGATACCAGTTGCAGCTCACCAACTTGGGTGCCGTTTACAATCCGCTAACCAATAAATTTACTGCGCTCGGGCATCCGCACGGCTGGAAGTACATTGGGGATTCACCCTCCAGCGTGTTGCCGGACGGGAAGTTGCTTCTCGGGCAAAAGCTCACCGAGTTCGATGCGGCATTGAATCCCAAGACGCTCAAATGGAAAACGGTCAAGCACAAAGGCAAATCCGACTTCAACTCCGAGGAAGGCTGGACGCTGCTCGCCGACGGCACGATCTTGACGGCAGACGTGAAGAACGCTCCGAATTCCGAGATCTACACCCCGAAAACCGGTACTTGGAAGAGTGCGGGCTCTACGATCGTCGATCTGCACTCACCATCGCCGTACGGGTGCCTGCTGTACGGACCGAGCCTGTGCTACTACCCGCCGGGAGAGATCGGGCCGTCCATTCTTCGTCCGGACGGGACCGTTTTCTACACCGGATCGTATTCGTCCGGATACGGAGCGGGACATACCGCGATCTACAACAGCACGACAGCCACCTGGACGAAAGGTCCCGATTTCCCGAACAGCGACAACGCCGGCGATAGTTTTGCAGTCCTGGAGCCCAGCGGCAACGTCCTGGTCTTCGGCGACAGCGGCACTGCTTATGAGTGGAACGGTTCGACTTTCACCCAGCTCAACGGGGTAACGGAACAGGGGCCGCCGTTGCTGCTGCCGACGGGTCAGATCATGTTATTGGGGTACACGGTCGTCCTGTACACGCCCACCGGATCGCCGAAAGCGAGCTGGGCGCCGACGATTACGACCGCTCCGTCGAGCATCAGCGCGGGCCAAACCTACAAGATCTCGGGCACGCAGTTCAACGGATTGTCGCAGGCGATGGCGTTCGGCGATGAGTACCAAAACCCGACGAACTATCCGTTAGTGCGGGTCACGATGAACTCAAGCGGACACATCTACTACTTGCGCACGCACGACCACAGCACGATGGGCGTGGCGACCGGCAGCAAGATCGTTTCCACGAACTTCGACGTTCCCAGCGGCATCGCGTCGGGCTCCGGTAAGCTCGTCGTGGTCGCCAACGGAATAGCGTCGCAGCCGGTCTCGGTCACCGTGTCCGGAAGTAAGGGGCGCCGCCGCTAACCGGCGCGAGGGTCCTTCTTGGCGGCGGAAGGTCACGGGCGTCCTTTACGCTTGATCTTCCGCTCTTGCCACCAAAACTGAAGCTGTAGAATCCCGACGATCAGGCCTCCGCCCAAGACTAGCACCAGGACGGTCGTGGGATCGGCGTAGTGCGAGTGGTAAACGACGTCGCTAAGCATTAAGAGCGTTCATAGAGTAAGCCGACGGCTATCCCCGCGAGAAGGATGGTGCCGGCGATTATTGCGGCGTCTTGACCGGCGACGATGCCAATGACTACTACAACGGCTATGGCCCACATGAGCTGCCGTGGGGTGCCGACTGTACCTCTCACGCCGCCTCGCGCGCGATAAGGTCCGGCATATTCGCTAGGTCCTCCGTGATCTAGCCTAAGAGCTTAGTTGTCGCGTCCATATCAAGGCGGCAATCGCGAGCAATAGCACGATGACAATCTCCAAGAAAAACTGCGTCTGCACTCCACGACAGAAAGTCAGCACGTAGGAGTTGGCCTGGCAAACGCTCATCTTTGGTGCGTAGGTAGCCCATAGACCCAAGATCGCGGCAAAGGCGAAAAGGACGATGATCATCCAAGCAGAGCTTCTTTTCATGGCTCCATTATAGCATCTAGCTCAAACGCGCCAGGTCGTCTTGGAACTCGACGCATTATGCGAAGGAATATAATGGCTTTCAAGATGCGTTCTTCTTTGGTTCGCTCTTTGTCTCGGCTTTGATTCGCTCGTCCTTTTCCTTCGGAACGTTCACAAACCGTGACAAGACCTCATACGTAGCTTGCATCACGGAAGGCGCCAAGACCGTGACGAACGAGTGATCGGATGACGGAGTTCGACATCTTGGTGCGCGGCGGGTTTCGTCGAGGGAAGTCCCGGCAGTCGAAGCAATTTTTTGGGGTGCCTGCGCGCTGCGCGGCGGGGCGCGCGTAGCCCGGTTAGCGGCTAGACGGGCTTGGTAGGCCTAGGTTGGTTCTTGACCAATGGTGATCGGTCTATTGGCGGCGGCCCATCCAGAGAACAGAACCAAGGAAACCCAGCAGAAATGTGCCACAGATCATTCCAGTTGCTATGACGATCGCGGTCGGCAAGCTCATTAAGGGTCCTCCGTTTCAGCCTACCCCGCATACGGCTGGTCAGCCTTTCCAGTTTCGGGCTGGCGAGCGCCTGAGACAAAAATCTAACCGACCCACGACCCGCCCGGCAGGGTTCCTTGACGCTCCCGGCGACGGGTGCTAAACTCTTAACCTATGCCCCGGGGCGCTTGAAAGTCGCCACAAAGAGAAGGGCGAGGCACCTCCGGTAAACGGAGCCTGTGTTTCGTCTTTTTGGTGTGCCCTGAGGCAAGCCGCACAGTTCGCAATCGTTAAATTATCATTATCACCGAGAAAGAAGAGTAATGGCGAAGACGACAGCTCCGAAGTCCCCAGCGAAGAGCTCGGGCGACACCAAGGGCAGGTCGAGGCGGTCTGCTGCCTCGACGAAGGTCGGAACCGACGGAAACAGCACCTCGAGCCCGATGCCGTCGACCTTTCCAATGCCGACCGGGGCATTTACGGTCGAGCAGCGTCCGGAGCCGGGACCCAAGCGCGAGCGGTATTCCTTCGGAAAAATTCCGCACGTGCTCGAAGTGCCCAACCTCATCGAGCTGCAAAAGGCCAGCTTCAACTGGTTTAAGACCGAGGGTCTGTCCGAGGCGTTCGCCTCGATCTCACCCATCAAAGATTTTACCGGCAACCTAATTCTGGAGTTTGGCGAGCATTCGCTCGGCGAGCCCAAGTATTCGATCGAGGAGTGCCGCGAGCGCGACATGACCTATAGCGCGCCGCTTCGCGTGCGCGTTCGCTTGATCACGGCGGAGTCGGGCGAAATCAAAGGCATCCCCGACCAAGAGATCTTCATGGGCGACTTTCCGCTCATGACCGATAAGGGCACGTTCATGATCAACGGCGCCGAGCGCGTGATCGTGAGCCAGCTCGTGCGCTCGCCCGGCGTCTACTACAGTCAAGACGTTGACACCAACTCGCGTCCGACCTTTAACGCCACGATCATTCCCAATCGCGGCGCCTGGATTGAGTTTGAGACCGACAACGGCACGAAGAACGACGAAACCGAGGGCACGATCGGCGTTCGAATCGACAAGAACCGCAAGATTTACGTCTCGACGTTCATCCGCGCGCTCTCGCGGCCCGACCTCGGGCTGGATTGGGAGAGCGACGAGGCGATTCTGCGCCTTTTCGACGACAGTCCGCTGGTTCGCAACTCGATCGAAAAGGATCGCGACATCAAGACGCGCGAGGATGCGCTCAAGGAGATTTACAAGAAGCTGCGTCCCGGCGAGCCCGAGAACGCCGAGAACGCCGAGAAGCTCCTGGAGTCGCTCTTCTTCGATGAGAAGCGCTACGACCTCGCGGGAGTCGGCCGCTACAAACTCAACGGCAAGTTTCATTACCGCATCGAGAATCCCGACGTCGACGCCCGGGTGGAGCGTCCCTATGTCGTGATCGACGAGTACACGGATGCCGGACTCGAGATGCCGGCGATTACGGCAAAGTGCCTGTCGCGCGGCGACATGGTGGCCGTGATTCGCCGCTTGATCAAAGTGGCGACCGGGATCGTGCCCAAGGACGACATCGATCACCTCGGCAACCGCCGCGTTCGTTCGGTCGGCGAGCTGCTGCAGAACCAGTTCCGCGTCGGCTTGCTGCGCCTCGAACGCGTGGTGCGCGAGCGCATGACGGTGCAAGACATTGAAACGGTCACGCCGCAGGCGCTGATCAACATTCGGCCGGTCGTAGCGGCGATCAAAGAGTTTTTTGGCTCGTCGCAACTCTCACAGTTCATGGATCAGACCAACTCGTTGGCGGAGCTGACGCACAAGCGGCGCTTGTCGGCACTCGGCCCGGGTGGCCTCTCCCGCGAGCGCGCCGGCTTCGAAGTGCGTGACGTGCATCACTCGCACTACGGCCGCATCTGTCCGATCGAGACGCCGGAAGGCCCGAACATTGGTTTGATCGGTTCGCTGGCGACCTACGGACGCGTCAATCGCTTCGGATTCATCGAGACGCCCTATCGCGTCGTTCGCGACGGCATCGTTACCGACGAGATCGTCTACCTCACGGCGGACCGCGAAGACGAATACATCATCGCGCAGGCCAATACGGCAGTCGACGCGCCGAGCGGAAAGATTACGGCCGATTCGGTCGTCTGCCGCTATGCCGAGGAGTATATCGAAGAGCCCGCAGCGCGCGTGCAGCTCATGGACGTTTCGCCCAAACAGATCGTCTCGGTTGCGACGGCGTTGATTCCGTTCTTAGAACACGACGATGCCAACCGTGCGCTGATGGGCGCGAACATGCAGCGTCAGGCCGTGCCGCTGCTGCGCCCCGACGCCCCGATCGTCGGCACCGGTATGGAGTATCGGGCCGCCAAGGACTCGGGAGCCCTGCTCGTCGCCGACGAAGCGGGCGCCGTGACCTCGGTGGACGCCAAAGCCATCTCCGTGCGGAACGCCGAGGGGATCGATAAGACGTACGACCTGCTCAAGTTCGTGCGCAGCAATGCCGGCACGTGCATCAACCAGCGCCCGATCGTCGCAGTCGGTGACGAGGTCGAATCGGGTCAAGTGCTCGTCGACGGCCCCTCTTCCGATCAGGGCGAGCTCGCACTGGGTCAAAACGTGCTTGTGGCATTTATGCCGTGGGAAGGCTACAACTACGAAGACGCGATTTTGATCAGCGAACGCATGGTCAAAGAAGATCGCTTCACCTCGATCCACATCGAGGAGTACGAGTGCGAAGCCCGCGACACCAAACTTGGACCCGAAGAGATCACGCGCGACATTCCCAACGTCGGTGAAGATGCGCTTAAGGATCTCGACGAGCGCGGCATCATCCGCATCGGTGCGGAAGTTCGTCCGGAAGATATCCTCGTCGGTAAGGTCACGCCCAAGGGCGAGACCGAGCTGACGGCGGAAGAGCGCCTGCTGCGCGCGATTTTCGGCGAGAAATCGCGCGAAGTTCGCGACACCAGCCTCAAAGTGCCGCACGGCGAAAAAGGCAAGATCATCGACGTCAAGGTGTTCTCGCGCGAGAACGGCGACGAACTGTCGCCCGGCGTGAATCATTTGGTCCGCGTGTACGT
>DATMKR010000110.1:0-38287 GCA_035571115.1 Candidatus Acidiferrum sp.
GCTCGGCCGTTCGATCTACGCTCGCTACCGTCAAACGTTCGAACCTGAGTTTCCCTTTCCCGAGGACGGCTATCCGGGCGAGTATCTGATACCGATTGCGTTGCGTATCCGCCAACGCGACGGCGACCGCTGGATCTCGGCGCCCGACGCGGATTGGCTCGCGTACTTCTCGACCGCCGGCCGGGACGAGCTCGTCACCGAGCAACGACGGACGGCCGCCCGATTCGGCGTGGAGTACGACCACTGGCAAAGCGAGCGCGAGTTGCATGATTCCGGGCAAGTCTCGGAGGGTATCGAGCATCTTCGACGGCTCGGTCTGACGTACGAGGCGGATGGCGCGCTCTTCTTTCGCGCGACGCAGTTCGGAGACGATAAGGATCGCGTGCTGCTGCGTGGCGACGGGCGGCCGACATACTTCTGCATGGACGTCGCGTATCATTATCAAAAGCTCAAAGCGAGCGATCGCGTCGTCGACATTCTCGGCCCCGACCACCACGGCTACATCGAACGCATCAAAGGCATCTCGTCGGCGCTCGGTTATCCGGGCCGGCTCGACGTGATCATCGCGCAGCAGGTGGCGCTCATGCGCGGAAGCGAGCAGATCGCGATGAGCAAACGCGCCGGAGAAATCGTGACGCTCGACGACATAATCGACGAAGTCGGAGTCGACGCCGCCCGCTTTTTCTTCATCATGCTCGCGGTAGAGTCGCCGCTCACGTTCGATTTGGCCCTCGCCGTCGAAAAAGAAAGTGAGAATCCGGTTTACTACGTGCAATACGGCCACGCACGGATTGCTTCGGTCTTGCGTAACGCGCTAGCCGACGACGTCGCGGCCGCTCGAAGCGCCTCTTTGGAGCCGTTGGTGCATCCCTCCGAGCTCTCTCTGGTGCGCCGTTTGGCCGAGTTTCCGAGCGTCGTCCGAGGCGTCGTCGAACGTCTCGCGCCTCACCGCCTGGCTCGCTACGCGCGCGACGTCGCTGCGGACTTCCATCAATTTTATACCGAGTGCAAGATACTGACTGACGAACGCGATGTGCGCCTTGCGCGCCTAGCGCTTTGCTTGGCATCGAAGAACGTCCTCGCACGCGCCCTGTCGCTCGCGGGCGTCAGCGCACCGGACTCGATGTAATTCGTGATCGCGGTTCCGGCTGCGATCTGGCTGCTCGGCCTTTACGCGGCCGCCCCGGCGCTGCGCACGCGGCCGGGCTACGACTTTGCCGATCGCCTGCGCGATACGCTCATACTGGGCGTCGCCATCCCCTTCGTTCTTGGCTTCGTCCACGCGCTCTATTGGGGCACGTGCTGGGGGGCGCTGCTCCTCTGTCTCGCGTTCGCCGTTTGGCGAAGTCTGAACGAACGTAATCCGACGGGCGAAGACACGGCGCAGCCCGCGCCGTACCTGCTGATCGCGGCGCTTCTGCTCGTCGCGTGGCCACAGCTGACGCGCCCGCTGCTCGACGGCGATTCGCTTTCGTACCACCTGCCCAATGCCGCCGCGTGGGTTCAGGCACATTCGCTCTGGATCGCAACGACGCGTTATTGGTGGTATCCGCCCGCATCGGAACTGTTTGCGAGCGCGCTGTACGCCGTCGGCAGCCCGTTTGCGTTGCCATGGTGCGGATTTGGCGCACTGGCGCTGTTGGGTTTTAGGATTGCCGCGTGGTCGCGCGAATCGTTGAGCGCGTCGCCGTTGTTGGCCGACGCACTCGCCGCTGCGACGGTCAGCGCGTTTCCATTCGCCATTCAAGGCGGAACGCTGCAGAACGACGTGTGGCTTGCGGCCTTTTGGCTAGAGACGCTGTGGTCGTTGCGCGCGCTGCCGACAAACGGTTTCGCGCTAAGCGCCACGGTAACGGCCTTGATCAAGCCACAAGGCTGGATATTTGCAGGAATCGCCTTGCTGGCATCGCGAGCACGTCCGATCCTATGGGTCGGAACCTTTTCCGCGCTCGGCCTCTGGGCGATTCGCGACGCCGCCCTGTGGAAGAGCGCCGTTGCGCCGCCGGCAGCGAGCATGGCCGGCGCCGGTTCCTACGGATCGACGATCCTCGCGCACGGCGCGGGAGCGTTCGCGCTGCTGGCGGCCGTCGCGATTCATCTCTCTCCGTTCGCGCTGATCGCGCTGATCGCGGCCTTGCTCGGCCCACTGATCGCCGCACGAGATCGAGCGCTGGGCTGGGCCGCCTTTGCTGCGGCGCTGCTGTTTTTCGTGCTTCCGTTCGGTTACGAAACCAGCGTCGCCCAACTCGCAAACGGTGCGTCGCTGCGCTTCGCCGCTCCGGCGATTGCCGCGGGCGTCTTGCTCCTTGCTCCGGCGGGCCGACGCTTCGCTGCGGTCGCCATTCCGTTGCTGTGGATTTCGACGCTCTACGGTTGCTGGTTCGTGCTCTCGATTTTTTGGAACGACGGCTCGACGCACGTCGCGCTCGCGGTCGCCGCGCTCGGTGTCGCAATCGCGGCGACGGCGCAGCTAACGCGACTGCGCTTCGTCACTGCGGCGGCGTTCTTGGCCGCCGTCGTGCTCGCGACGCACCTTGCTGCGCGTCATCCGCTCGATTATTACACCGACTCGCTGAGCGTGGGCGGTACGTCGCCAGGCGTCTATCGCTGGATTGAGGGAACGCGACCCGCCGCAGTCGGCGGCTGGGGTCTGCGCGCCGGCGTCATCAACATACTCTCTCCGCACACACGGACCCTCGACCTCGCGGACGACGGCGCCTGCGCGCAAGCGCGCGCGCACGCCGCGTTCCTGGTCGCGGTCGCACAAAACGATCTGCCTTCGGAGACCAACGCGGAACGACTACGCGCGGCACGCGCCTGCGGAAGCATCCTCTACGAAGACGCGATCGGGGTCGTTGCGAGGCCATAACCACCGGGCTAGGGCACCTCTGAATCAGAGGTTCTCTAGTTCTTTTCCAGTTGGGCAGATATCCAGGGCGCCATAAAATAGCGCCAGAGTATCTTGATCAGCGCTGCGGCCGGGATCCCGAGAATTAGCCCTGGAACGCCGAAGAGCTCGCCCCCCGCGAAGACGGCGAACATCGCGCCGATCGGGGAAACGCCGACCGATTGGCCCATGATCTTGGGCACGAGCACGTTGTCGCTGATTCGCGCCATGCCGAACATCACGACTTGCACCCACACGATCATCCAAACTCCCTGCGGCGCGCAGAGCGGAATCGCAATAAGTTGCGCGATCAACATGCCGATGATGGGAACGGCGTAGGCAACGGCCGAGATGATGCCCAGGATCAGCGAGAACTTGAAGCCGATGACCGCAGTTGCAATTGCGATGACGGCGCCCGTAAGGGCACTTACGATTACCTGCCCCGAGATGTAGCTTCCAAAGAGTTCCGTCACCTCCGCCGCGAGCTTGCGCGCGGTTTGGCGCTTGCGCGGGGGGAACATCGAGGTAAAACTTTCGGCGATCTGCGTGTCGTTGAGCAGAAAGAAAACCGAGAGAATGATCGACGAGAAGGCGACGAAGAAAGCCGTCGCGGTATTTACTGCGATGGTGCCTAGCGAAGCGACTGCGCCGGTGATGAAGCCCGAGGTCTGCGTCGCGCCGATTCGGCTGGTATTAACGCCGTAGGCGGGCAGCTTAAGCGTCGGGAAATGCTGCTGGAGTGAGCTCTGCGCCTCCGCCAGCCAACCTTGGGCGGTGCCGGCGTATGCCGGGATGTTGGCAGCCAAGAGCTGAGTTTGACTGATCGCCAGCGGCACGACGATCACCAGGAAGATCGCGATGAGCGCGAGCAGGCCGAAAAAGACGATCGCAACCGCCACGGGTTTGGGCATGCGTCGCTCCAAACGGGCGACGATCGGTTGAACGCCAAACGCAATGAAGGCGGCGATGACGAAGATCGAGATCGTCCTCGGAATATGTGCGGCTAACCAGAGCGCCACGGCGACCAAGACGATGCCGGCGACAATCCAAGCGGCGCGTCGCCAGACGCGCGTCGTCACAGGGGTTTGCACAACAGCCGCCGTTCGGTGCGATAACCCGCGCGCTCGTAAAGGCGGCGCGCGGCCTCGTTCTCTTCCGTGACCATCAGGGCCATAAACGGAAGACCGCGGCGTCTCGCTTCGTCTTCCGCGGCCGTCAAGAGCGCCGCTCCTACCCCGGTTCCTTGCCACTTCGGCTCGACGGCCATATAGGCGATGAAACCCTGATCGATCAGCGTCACTTCGTCGGGAAGCTCGTCGAGTAGGAGTAAAAAACCGACGCGCTCGGCTTTTTCGTGGGCGATGAAGGTGACGTGCGATTGATCTGCGACGATGTCGCAAAGGCGCTCGAAGGCCGCGCGGGCTGCCGGTTCGGTTGGGCGGCGCAGGCTGCCGACGCTCGACATCACCGTGCGCCGCCCGAGGGCTTGCACGAAATCACGGTCGGAGGCTGCGTCGGGTCCGCTGGCGGCCCTGCGCCGAACCTGCACGGTCACGCGCGACGCGAGCCCGGATCGGTCACGGTTTCTCCGGCGCGGCACTGCGGACACTCCGCCGCATCGTACGAAATCATCGGCAAGTGCAGCAGCGCGTACGCGGGAACTCCGAAATCCTGTTGGGCGCGAGCTACGACGATGCCGACGCCGATGACGTGCGCGCCGCGGCGTTGCACGACGCCGATCACTTCGCGAACGGAGAGGCCGGTTGTGACGACGTCTTCGACCACGAGCACTCGATCGGCGGGCGAGAGTTCAAATCCCCGGCGTAACATCGGCACGCCGTTATCTTTCTCGACGAAGATCGCTTTGGTTCCAAGCTGCCTGGCAACCTCGTACGCGAGGAGAATGCCGCCAACTGCGGCGCCGACGACGACGGTCGGATTGGCGTCGCGGAATCGCGCGGCAATCATTTGGGAAACGGGTTCGAGCAGTTTCGGGTCCTCGAGGAACCGAAACTTTTGCACGAAACGATTGCTGTGACGACCGGAGCTCAGACGGAAGTGCCCCTCGAGAAGCGCTCCGCGTTGCATCAGCGCCGACTGCAGGTCAAGCTGCGACTCGCTCACGCGCGTACGCTCATCTCCTCCAAGATCGCTTTTGCGGCAGCCACGGGATCGGCGGCCTCGACGATCGGGCGTCCGACCACGATGTAATCCGACCCGGCAGCGACTGCTTCGGCAGGCGTGGTGACGCGTTTTTGATCGGCGTGGGCGCTCCCCGTCGGTCGAATTCCAGGCGTCAGCGTAAGAAAGTCGTCGCCGAAGAAGCGCTTGAGATCGCGCACCTCGCGTGCGCTGCAGACGACCCCGGCACAGCCGGCGTCGCGCGCCAATGCCGCCAAACGAATCGCGTTTTCGCCGGGGCCGCCTTGCAACCCGAGCTCGTTGAGATCCTCAGGGGCAATGCTGGTCAGCAGCGTGACGGCGAAGACCTGGGGCGCGGGAAGGTGGAGTTCCGCCGCCCGTTCGGCGGCGGCGTCGACTGCCGCGCGCATCATCTCCAGCCCGCCGAGGGCGTGCACGTTGAGCATCTGCACGGTCGGGCGCACGAGCGCGGAGACGGCCGCAGCGACGGTTCGCGGGATGTCGTGCAGTTTCGCGTCGACGAACGTTCGTACGTCGCGAGCTTCGCAGTACGAAAAAATGCGCTCGGGGTAGCCGCAGAGCGCCTCGAGCCCGATTTTTACGATAACGTCGAGTTCGTAGAGCACATCCACGAGCCGTTCGGCATCCTCGGCCCTCGGGACGTCGAGGGCAACGATCAGTTGAGTGGCCATTGCGGTCAGCCTTCGTCTCCTTCGTACTGATGTGCGGTCGCGATTTCCACGTGCGCCCCGCCGACGATTTCTTGAATCGACCCGATACTGCGTCGCGTAAGGTAGGCTTGCAACTCCGCGACGAGACGCTCGGGAATTCGTGGATCGGTGAAGTTCGCCGTTCCAATCGAGATTGCCGTCGCTCCGGCCAGGAAGAACTCCAGTGCGTCCGCGAGAGTCTCGATGCCTCCTTGACCGACGATCGGAATGCTCACGGCCTGCGCGATTTCGTAAACGGCGAGTACGGCGATCGGACGAATCGCCGGGCCGGAAAGGCCACCGGTGATGTTACCCAAACGTGGGCGCCACGTTTCCACGTCGATCGCCATCCCGCGGACCGTATTGATAACCGCGAGCGCGTCCGCTCCGCTGTTCTCCGCTTGACGGGCGATCGCGACGATATCGGTCACGTTTGGGGAGAGCTTGACGATCAGCGTCTTGTTCGTCGTGGCACGCGCCGCTTCGACGACTCTGGCGGTGAGATCCGGATCACAGCCGAAGGTCTCTCCCTCGCGAGCCACGTTGGGGCACGAGACGTTCAGCTCGATGGCCTCGATCTCGTCCCGCGCCGCCAAACGCTCGCAGACGTAGGCATAATCGTCGATCTCGAATCCGGCGACGCTTCCGACGATCTTGCACGGCCGCCCCGCATACTTGTGAAGCTCGCGCTCTAGGTACCATTCGATGCCTGGATTCTGTAACCCGATCGCGTTGAGCATGCCCGCGGGGGTATGGACGAGCCGCGGCGTCGGATTGCCCAGGCGCGGCAACCGTGTGACGCTCTTGAGCACGATCGCGCCGATCTTCGAAAGATCGGCAAACGGCGCAAACTCTTCGCCCGATCCGTAGCATCCGCTGCCCATCAAAGTAGGATAGGCCAGCTCGAGTTTTCCGAGCTTGACCGCGAGTATCGGTTCCGGATTCACCACCGCAGTTCGTGCGCCCAAAAAACCGGACCCTCCTTGCAGATCCGCGCGTACACGACGTCGCTTCCGCCGCGCGCCGCCGGGGGAAAGCTGGGTGCTTGCGCGCTAGCGTTGGTCAGCGGGACGACGCAGCCCCAACAACCGCCGACACCGCATCCAAACGTCTCTTCCAACGAGAGCTGCGCGCGCACCCCAAAGCCGTTCGCAATTTCCCCGATGCGTCGCAACATCGGCGAGGGGCCGCAGGCGTAGATAAGTTCGGGCTTGCGCGCGCGCGCCAACGCGTCGGTCACAAATCCACGTTCGCCGCGCGTGCCGTCGTCCGTAGCTAGGACGAGCTCGCAACCGGCATCGGCGAACCGTTGGGCGTCGACCAAGAGTTCTGCAGTTCGCGCTCCATAGAAAAGGCGTACGTTGGCGCCCCGACGCAACAGCTCGCGCGCGCACAACCAGACCGACGCAATGCCGACGCCGCCGGCGACGATCGCGACGTCGCGCGCGTCGCCCGAGCAATCGAAGCCGTTGCCGAGCGGCCCGACCACGTCGAGCCGATCCCCGCACATCAAGGTCGCGAGCTCGCGCGTGCGCTTGCCTGTTACGAAGAAGAGGATGCTCGCGCGCTTGCCTTCCGCCTCGTAGACGGCCAGCGCCGTTGCGGCCGCTTCACCGCTCGGCGGGATCGCCATCAGATATTGGCCCGGTTGCGTTGCATCGGCGATCTCCGGCGCGTGAAGCGTCAAGAGGACCACTCCGTCTGCAAGCTCGCGGCGCTCGAGTATCGTCGTCGCCGCAACGCGTGGATGCAAGTCAAGCATCGCCATACCAATCATATTTTCTGCTAATTTTCAGAAAATTCTTCGAGAACGGGTGAACGGTCTTGCTACTCTAGCCGTTATACTGTATAGAGAGCGTAAGTAAAAAGAAAGGAGGGGTCCGCAGATGGCAGGTCTTATCGTCTTCAAATCGTTAGCCGACGCACTTAGAGCGGGCTATCAAGTATACGATCGGACTGCAGATGGATATCTGGTCAGGACTCGTACAACCGCTGGTTGGGCCATGGCCTTGGTCACCTGCAAGTAGCATTCCGTTATTATTCTAAAGTTAATGCCGCCGGCAACCGCCTGGCGGCATTATTTTTTCAAAACTCGAAAAGTTAGGCGCGATAGTCGGGCGGCGCTGCCGGCTTCTCGATCTCCGGAATCGGACCCGGGCGCCAGCCGCCGTAGGTTGGACCGGGCGGCACCGCACTTCCAGCCGAATGCTCGGGCGGGGCGGCGGCGTCAAAGGTAGGGCCGAATCGCCGTTGCGCGGCGGGAACTCCGAACGTCGCGCCGCTCAGAATCGCGTTGATGATCTGCGCGATACCCACGAACAGCGGGATCAAGCCTCCCAGTAACCACGGGCCATATTCGTATTGGCCATCGCCATGGTAGCCGATGAATCCAAGGCCGACGAGCAGCGCCAAGCCGATGAATGCGACTTGAATCCCGCGACGCAACTGCCGCTGAGCGTGAAAGTCGGCATCGTAAACGTACCGGCTCCCTAACGGATCCGCCGGCGTGGCGCCCGGGTTCCATCCGGATTTCATCGCTCGGCGCATGTCGCGCGCGTTTGGCGGCGGTACGAAGCCGCGGCGCAGCATCTCCATGCGTTCCCGGTGCGCGAGGACACGCGAGACGATCCAGGCTGAAATGGGCGCTCCGAAGATGCAAATGATCGCTATGAGAGCCACAAGGTTGTCAGAATCCATGACTTTGGAAATCTCCGTTCGTGTAAAGATGAATCGATCCATCGGAGGTCGCCAGCTTCATCGTGCCCGAGCCGGCACCAAGACGTATTGTTTGCCGCGCGGAATCGTCGCGCGCGAGCGAAGATCCATCGACGTCGATTCGTCCGTCGCCGGTCGACGCGTCGATGGCCAGATCGGAATCCTGCGGAACTCGCAGGTTGACCGAACCGTCGTCGGTCGATACTTCGTAAGAGCCATTTGGCCCGAAAGTGCCCGCTACGCGCAAGGGACCGTCGTCGGTGTGCAGCGTCGCATCGGGACGCGCACCGGTGACCGTCAAATTGTTGGCTTCGATGCGCCCTTCGTGGGTGCGAGCGACCAGCGATCCGACGCTGACGTCCGCGAGTGTGAGGTGTCCGTCACTCGACTCCATCGCCAGACGATCGCCTCGGACGTTGGTCGCGGTAAGATATCCATCATCGCTGCTGGCATCCACGGTGCCGCGCAGGTCTCTCAAACTTACGTGTCCGTCCTGCGACTGCACGTTTACGCCACCGGTAATGCCGTTGACGTCGGCGCCCGAACAACGGGCGATCTGCACGTGCGACCCGCTGGGAACGTCCACTTGGATGGCCTCGACGCTAAAACCAAGAAGGTCGACGGAAAAATGTTGCCGTGGGGAGCGTTCGATCAGCACGCCGTCGGCAGTCCGCGTGACGCGCAGCTGCGGATAGTTCGAGCTCGAGAAGACGGCGCCGCGCATCTGCGTCAGATCGCGCACGTGAACGAGCCCGTCGTTTGAAACGCCGACGCTAACCCGCGAGGCTGCGTCGTTGATTGCGACTTGCGGGTTTTCGCCGGCAGCTAGCGGCGCGACGGGCGCGGCAGCGAAATCCACGTGGTGCATGCTGCCTGCGAATGCCGTTGGACCGCCCCCGAGGGCGTAGACGGCCATGCCGACGATCAAGACCTCGGCGGCGAGGAGCATCGCCACGACCGAGACGCGAGACATTTAGATCCGCGGGCCCCAACCGTCAAAGGTGGGGCGGAGCGACTGAGCGGAGTTCCGCTCGTCGGACGGTAGCGCGGGATGCTTCCGGCCGGTCTGAGAGCCGCCGGGAAGGGTCGTGTTCGGGATTGTGGTCATTTTTAGGTGGAACCTCCGTGATTGTTGCTGCTCTACTTACGGCCCGGCGCGCCGCATGTTTCGCAGGACGGCCCGACAGCGGCGGCCGCCGCCGCGAAACAATTGCCGTCCGCCGCGCGTACGACTGGCGTGTCGGCACTCTTGGCGGAGGCCCCGCGCATCCGCATGAAAGCTGCGCCGGAAGACGGCGACTTGGTCGCGATGACCTTGCAAGGCAACTCCGAGGCCTTCGCGACGCTCGTCGAGCGATACGACCGAGCCGTCTATCATCTTTCCTACCGGATGCTCCACAACGTCGAGGATGCGCGCGATGCGACGCAAGAGGCGTTTTTCAAGGCGTTTCGGAGCCTGCGGACCTTTCGAGCGGGCGCTAAATTCTCGACGTGGATCTTTGCGATCTCCTATCACGCCTGCTGCGATCGCCTGGCACGCCGCAAGCACGATGCGAGCGACGAGCTCCCCGATCGGGCCGATCCGGCGCGCGGACCAGAGCAGCAGGCGATCGCCCTCGATGAAGCGTCGCGCCTACGCCGCGCGATCGACGCGCTTCCGGAAAAGTACCGCGCAGTCGTCACACTCTTTCATCTTCAAGGGCGGCAATATGAAGAGATCGCCAGCGTTCTGGGCCTACCGCTGGGTACGGTGAAAACACACTTGTTTCGCGCGAAGGAGCAGCTGCGCAGGCTTCTGGACGGTATGGAGGTAACGGAATCATGACTATGCACGATGCGGATCGCCCGCTAGACAGCTTGGATCGCGCCATTCTCGGCCTCGCGCTGGAGGAGCCGCCCTCCGGCCTGCGTTCCTCGATTCTGCTCGCAACCGCCTATCGTCCGGCGCCGCCGTTCTCGTTCCTCGAGTTGGCGCTGCTCGGGGCTCTGGGCGCCGTAGCCGTCTGGTTTGCCGCGTTGCTCGTCCTTGGCGGCGGCTCGCTCTTCGTCCATACCGTGACGACCATCGGGTCGGTGGCGAGCGCGGCCCTCTCGAACGGTGCGACGCTGGCATGGTTGGCCGCGGGAGGCGCGACGGCGCTGTGGCTCTCACTTTTCACCGTTTCCCAACCCGTCGCGCATGCTTCTCACAGGTCCGGGCCGAGGAACGTCCCATAAGCTACCTTCATGGAGAATCGCTCAGCGCCGCAGAAGCGCCAATATAGAATCCTCATTATCGAGGATGATGCGGCTATTAACCGCGTCTTACAGCTCGAGCTGGAACACGAAGGATACGAGGTAGACGTCGCGCGGGATGGTCTATCGGGTCTAGAAAAGGCCCTCAAGGAACCCGACCTCGTCGTGCTCGATCTGATGCTCCCCAGGATGGACGGCATCGAAGTCTGCAAACGGATTCGCGCCAAGAGCCGCGTGCCGATCATTATGCTTACCGCGCGCGATCGCGTGCCGGACCGCGTCGCCGGACTCGACGTCGGAGCCGACGATTATGTCACCAAGCCGTTTTCTACCGACGAGCTGCTGGCCCGCGTGCGCGCCCGCTTGCGCGAGCGTTCTCCGCAGGGTAACGTCGTCGAATACCGCGACGTCGTGATGGATCGCGACCGCCACGAAGTGCACCGCGCCGGAAAAGCGATCGCACTTACCGCCAAAGAGTACGCCCTGCTGGAATACTTGCTGTTGCACCGCAACAAGGTGCACACGCGCGACGAGCTTTTCAACGGCGTCTGGGGAAGCGACTTTCTCGGCGACTCCAATCTCATCGACGTTTACATCCGCTATTTGCGCGGCAAGATCGACGACGGCTTCGACGACAAGCTCATTACCACCGTACGGGGCGTCGGCTATACGATCAAAGATTGAGCGGCATGTCGCTCAAGTGGCGCATAGCGCTGGGGTATTCGGTGCTGCTGATCGTCGCACTGACGGCGATGAGCGGCCTGCTCGTTTGGCGCTTCCAACAGATCCTGGACGACCAGGCCGAGACGACCGTGAATGCGACGATGCGGACGATCGTGCAGTTCGCGCAGCAATCCGCGACTCCGTTCTCGCTTGAAGATTCGTCGCTGGGGACGCTGCAGTTTCTCTTCAATAGCAGTAACCTGGCGACGTGGAACTCGGCCAACAGCTTCGTGCAGGTGGATTCGAGCGACGGGTATCCGTTAGCGAAAACGGAAAATCTCGGCGCGCTGGCCATCCCGCCAAACCCCAGTCTTTCGCCCGGTCGCGACGTACTTTTTCGGCATCTTACCCTGGGCGGTCGCTCGTTCTTGGTCGAAGATCGCTATCTGCTCGAAGGCGCGAACGCCGCGATCATTCACGTGGCCGAGCCGCTGGATACGTTGCAGCGCACGTTCGCGCGTGCTCGCGAAGCAATCGTAATCGTCTTGGGAGCGACGGCGGCGGCGGTCATCATTCTTTCGATCGTCCTCGCAGCACAAGCCACGACACCGATCAACGAGCTTTCTCGTGAGATGCGTGAGATCAGCTCCGATCGTCTGGCTCTCGCCGCGGGAGCCGGGGCCTTCGACGACGCTCCTCCGCTGCAAGGGCAGCGCCGCCGCGACGAGATCGGACGCCTCGCTCAGAGCTTCAACGATCTGCTGTCGCGGCTGGGCGAAGCCTTCGCGAGAGAACGGCAGTTCATCTCGGACGCTTCCCACGAGCTCAAAACGCCGTTGACCTCCATCAACTCCAACGCACAGATGCTGCTGCGCTGGGGCGAGCGAGATCAGACGATTCTCCGCGAGAGTTTGGAGACGATCGTGCGCGAGAGCGCCGATCTCGCAGCGATGGTCAACGGCATGCTGACGCTGGCGAAAGCCGATCGTGGCGACGAGATTCCAAAGGAACCGCTCTCCCTCGCGCAAATCGCGACCGAAGTCACGCAGAACGCCGCGCCTCGAGCGGCCGAAAAAGAGATCGAGCTTCATTTCAGTCACACCTCGACTCCGACCGTCTGCGGCGACCCGAATCTCTTGCGTCAGATGATCGCCAACCTGGTCGATAACGCCATTAAGTTCACCGAGCGCGGCCGCGTGGAGGTACGCGTTGGAAGCGCGGGAGCGTTGGCCTGGGTCGAAGTAGCCGATTCGGGGCCCGGCGTGGCGTCGGAGGAGCTTTCAAACCTGTTCCAACGCTTCTACCGGGCGGACAAGGCGCGTTCCCGAGAGGTCCCGGGAACCGGACTCGGCCTGGCCATCGTTCGCTCCATTGCCAGAGTGCACGGCGGGGAGGCGACCGCTGCCAGATCCCCCGCGGGCGGCGCGATTTTCAGGGTGGATCTTCCGCTCATGGAGCTTCCGTTCACCGGGAATTCATGATGGAGAGCCCGCCCCCCCGATACAATGGACCCGTGTACGGAGGTTCTCGGCGGGGAGCGCTCGTAGCGCTTCTCGCCTCATTGTGTTGTCTGGCTTTCGCGCAGCCCGCGCGCGCCGACCAACCGATCGATGTCGGCCCGTCGCCCATTCTCAATATCCATCTCACCCATGGCAAGGTCACGATTTCGACGTGGGACCGGTCCCAAGTGCAAATCTCATCCAATGAGCCGGTAAACGTGCGCCACATGGCTCCCTCGGACGTGGATCCCCGCATTCCAAAGCAGCTGCAAATCTCGTGGCAGCGGATCCAAACGGAGTACGGGCCCGTCGCACTTCCAGCCGAGTCGTTTGTACTCCCCGAACTACCCGGAGAGCACGACGCCGTCGTGGCGCGAGGGGGCGGCACGATGACCATCATGATTCCACGCAACACCGCTATCGTCATCGCGCACGTACGCGCCGGTCACCTGACGCTCAATAACTATCACGGCGTATTCATCACCCACGTTCGATCGGGGGGTATCTCGCTCGACCACGTTAGCGGGACTGGATTCGTCGAGTCGATGCGCGGGCGGATCGCCGCAACGAACTCGACGTTCGACCGGCTACGCGTGCGAACGGCCACCGGAAACATCTTCTTCCAGGGCTGCACCTCACACCAGATTCAGGCGAGCAGCGTGTACGGCTCGATCGTCTACGATAACGGACAATTTCAGCCGGGTCTCGCGCGCTTCGACTCCGAGCACGGAAATGTGGCGCTCGGCGTACGCGGGGGCGCGCAGATCGGCGCCTACAGCGGCTCCGGACACGTCCTTTCGAGCTTCCCCAACGACACGCAGATACGCGGAAACCCAAACACGCAGCAAGCGACGGTGGGCGGGGGTGGACCAATCGTTACGGCCACCTCAAAGAATGGATCGGTCTATCTGTACAGCGGTTCGATGAACGACCATCCCAGCGTTCGCCAAGAGCTCAGCGGCAGCACGCAGTTACCGGTTCGCGGCGCGCGTCCGCCATACCGACGGCGTCATCGCAGCTTCTAAGGCGCTGCTGCCACTTCTGTTTCGATATCTAAGACATAGTCGTCGGACGCGGCGATGACTCGCAGGCCCAGCTCGTCTTCCAACTGTTCGGCCAGCCGCGGTGGGTCGGCCTCGAGCATCTTCGTTCCGAAATGCGCAAAAACGGCGACCTTCGGACGCACCTCGGCCACGACGCGCCGCGCATCCTGCCACGTGAAATGATCGGCGTTGATTTGATCCGAAAACCGCAACACGTTGACGACGAGCACGTCGGGACGATGCGCGGCGTAGTCGGCGGCCAGAGCTTCAAAATAACGCCCGCATGGGAGATAGCTTACGCGAAGTCCGTCGTAGACAAAGTGCAATCCGTAGGTCTGGACCGCGTGCACGTGCTGCAGCGAGGTGAAGAGCTCGACGTCGCCTATGGGATACGGACCGCTGCTCGCGGTCAAGCGTTCGACACGCTCGACGAAGCGTAGCGTGTAGGGCAAGACGACGTGCTCGTCGTCGAACGCATCGGCCGGCGCCAGCAGCGCGCCACGCCGGCGGAAACCTCCCGAGGTCATCGCCTCGATCATTGCGTTGACGTCGCCCGAATGGTCGAGATGCTTGTGCGACAGCACGATTGCGTCGAGCTCGCGTGGATTGCAGGGCGGTATGTGCGAGAGCGCTCGAACGAGCGCACCTGGACCTGGGTCCACGTGAATTTGCGTCGAGCCAAAACGGAACCACATTCCTCCCGATGCGCGCAACTGGCGGGCGACGACGAAGCGAGCACCGCCGCTACCGAGAAAGAGAATCGAGGAACCCACTTAATCTAAGACTGGAAGCTGCGTGAAAGAGCCGCGCAGGAGCGCGGCAGAAGAACGGCCGAGCCAGCGCTCGAGCACCGTGGCGTAAACGCTGCGAAAATCGGTCGTGTACCGCACGTTGCCCATATTCGTCGCGCTCAGATCGGGAAGCGTCCCGTAAAGACCGCCCTTGACGCCGCCGCCGATCAGGAAGAGCGGGGAGGCTTCACCGTGATCCGTTCCGCGGCTGCCGTTCTCTTCAATGCGTCGCCCGAACTCGCTGAAGGTGAGCGTAAGCACGCGGCGCTCGTTTCCGTGTGCGCCAAGGTCGTCGTAGAAAGCACCGATAGCATTCGAGAACTGCATTAGGAGCGTGTTCTGCGTGACCTTTTGGCTGACGTGCGTATCGAAGGAACCATGTTCGACATAGATTACCTTCGTTCCGAGATTGCTGCCGACGATTTGCGCGGCCAGCGCTAGGCTGCGACCGAGACCGGTCGCCGGATACGAAGCCTGCGTCTTATATCCCGCCACGAGCTTCGGCAGTTCCTCAGAGCTGCGTTGCGCGTTTGCCTCGATCTCCATTACGTGGGCGAGGTACGGCGATGCAAAGGGCAGGTGGAAATCGGTCGCCTCACGCGAAAACGCGCCGCGCGCCGCGACGTTGCGGTCGGCCATCATCACGTACTCGCCGAGGCCCGGAACGGCCGGAATATCGGTGCGGTCCGAGACCAGTACTTCGGGCAGCACCTTTGAAAGGGCCACGCCTTTGAACAAATTCTCGCGAGCAGGTGCGGCCTGGTCGAAGTAGCGCCCAAGCCAACCCGTGTGTTCGTAGCTATCCGGCGCCGCGGTCTGCCAGATTTCCGTCGAGCGAAAGTGTGAGTGATCCGGATCGGGATATCCAACGCCTTGAACGATCGCGACCATGCCTTTATCGTAGAGTGCCTTGACGGATTGCATCCCCGGATTGAGCCCCACGTTTGGGTCGATCGCCAGCACATCTTTGCGGTCGATTGCAAGCGCCGGGCGCAGCTGATAGTAGCGATCGCTTCCGTGGGGAACGACACAGTTGAGCCCGTCGTTTCCCCCGTAGAGATTGATCAACACGAGGCACCGGTCGGCACCTCCCGGCAGCCCGGGAAGGGGAGTCTGGGCAAGGGCGCGGGCAAAGACGTGGTCGGCGTTGGCGACGACGGCCAATCCGGAGGTGGTTCCGAGCAGAAACTTGCGTCGTTTCATAAAATTAATTCAATTGGTACGCCGGCGTCGCCATGGCGAGATAGGCGGCGCCGCGCACTCGCTGGTCGTAGTTCTCCGCAGAAAGCGGCGCGAGGGCCGCGGTCCCCGTCCCGCTCAAATAGCCTTCGAGTTCGAAGAGCGCTTCGGGCGCGGCATCGCCCTGCAGGATGGTTTGCGCCAGTCGCCGAGCCGCCGCGCTCGAAGCTGCCGGCAACCCTTGCAGCCAGGACGAACCGGTCAGCGTCTGCGAGTTGAGGAGCCGCGTAAGGAAGTTTTGCCGTGCGATCATCGTGCCGCTGGTCAGCCAGTTTTTTGCACCGGGCCAACCCGCGACGTTGGGAGGAAAGAACAGACGTTGCCCCATCTGCGTAAGCGCGTCCAGCGCGGACGGATCGATTGCCTGAACTCCCAGTGCGGCATACGTTCCGACAACGAATTCGACCGGACTCTTCACGAGCGCGCGGTAAGCTCGCGCGCTATAAAAGAGATTGCTGACCAGGATCGTCCCCAGGATCGGCGTTAATTCGAAGTCGTGCCGCCGCAAGAGCGCGGCGAAGTGGTCGACGAGCTGCGGCTCCGGGTCGTTGTACACGAACAGGTTGAGCAGGCTGGCGGCAAAAAACCTGGCGCACTGCGGCTGTGCGAAAATGATGCCGATGATATCGTCGCCGGCAAAATTGCCCGTGCGGCCGAGAAACGTTTTTGTCCCCGAGTCGTGCACCGCCGCATCGAACGTGACGGTATCCGTACGCCGGTCGACGCGCCAACCCGTCCACGCGCGAGCCGATTCTCGCACATCCTCTTCGCTATAGTTGTCCACGCCGAGCGTAAAGAGCTCCATCAACTCGCGCGCGTAGTTCTCGTTGGGGTGCGCCGCCACGTTTTGCGCGCCGTTGAGATAGATGAGCATCGCGGCGTCTTTGGAGACTTCGAGCGCCAGGTCGCGCAGATTCCCGAGTGCGTAGCGGCGCAAGAGCGCGTTCTGATTATAAGTAATCCACGGATAGAGCGGCGTCGCGCGCGATGTGAAGTGACCGTGGAAGTACAGCGTCATCTTCTCTTGCAGAGGGGCCGGCGTCGACAGCATCCGGTTCAGCCACCAAAGCTGCAGCGCAAAGATCGCGTCGCGGCCCGCGCGCGCTCGCTCTCGATGCGTCGTCGTTCCTTGACCGAGCATCGAGCGCTGCAGCGGGTCCGTTGCCATCGAAACGGGCCGCCCCAAGTCCTCGAGCTCTTGTGGCGGCGCAATCGATGAGACCGGCGGAAGCGTCAGCAGCGATGCCACCGCATCGCCGGCAGTCATTGCGGCGTAACGCCGCACCTGGTCGGGCGTGCCGCCGAAGCCGACGCGGCGAAGCAAATGCGCGGCGGAGCGTTCACCCAGCCGTCCGACATGTGGCTGCAGCGCCGTTGCGAGATCGAGCCGGCCCCCCGGGCGTACGATGCCGCCGACGTCGACCGGAGTCTGCTGTGCCGCCATTGCCGCATGGTTTTCCGCGTTGAAGCCGCAATCGCCCTCGGCGCGTGCAGACGTCTAACCGGGCTCTAAGCGGACGAACGCCGAATGGCGGCGCGATGGCAGATTTTCAGGCAAACGCCGAACGGATGGAGCGGTTAGTCGCGGAGTTACGCGAGCGCCTCGTCGCGGTTCGTGCCGGCGGCGGCCCCGAAGCGGTCGAGAAACACCGGCGGCGCAATAAACTCCCCGCGCGAGAGCGCGTCGAACGCCTGCTCGATCCGGGCTCCGACTTTCTCGAGCTCTCGGCGCTTGCCGCCTCTGGAATGTACGACAACGATTCGCCCAGCGCGGGCATCCTTACCGGGATCGGCGTCGTGGAGGGACAGCACTGCGTGATCGTCGCGAACGATGCGACCGTTAAAGGCGGTACGTACTATCCGATCACGGTCAAGAAGCATCTACGCGCGCAAGAAATCGCCCAGCAAAATCATCTTCCGTGCATCTATCTCGTCGACTCGGGCGGTGCGTTCTTGCCATTGCAAGCCGAGGTCTTTCCCGATCGCGATCACTTTGGACGGATATTCTACAATCAAGCGCGGATGTCGAGCCTGCGCATCCCGCAAATCGCGGCGGTCATGGGCTCGTGCACCGCGGGCGGTGCCTACGTGCCGGCAATGAGCGACGAGACCGTCATCGTCAAAGGCCAAGGCACGATCTTTCTCGGTGGACCGCCGCTGGTTAAGGCGGCCACCGGCGAGGTTGTGACCGCTGAAGACTTGGGCGGCGCCGACGTTCATACGCGCATCTCGGGCGTCGCCGATCACTTTGCCGAGGACGACGCGCACGCGCTCGCGCTCGTCCGCGAAATCGTGCGCAACCTTCATCTGGAGCGGCCGCGGCAATGGGATCGCACCGAACCCGCGCCGCCCAAGCACGACCCCCGCGAAATCTACGGCATCATTCCGGCCGACAGTCGCACGGGTTACGACGTTCGCGAAGTCATCGTGCGTTTGGTCGACGCCTCGGAGTTCCACGAGTTCAAATCGCGCTACGGCGCGACCCTCGTCTGCGGTTTCGCGCGCATCGAGGGGCATCCGATCGGCATCCTTGCCAACAACGGCATTCTCTTTAGCGAGAGCGCGCTCAAGGGTGCGCATTTCATCGAGCTCTGCACGCAACGCGGCACGCCGCTGCTCTTCCTACAGAACATCACCGGCTTTATGGTCGGGCGCGAGTACGAGAACCGCGGCATTGCCAAAGACGGCGCGAAACTCGTGATGGCCGTGGCGTGTGCCGAAGTGCCGAAGTTCACCGTCGTGATCGGCGGCAGCTTCGGTGCGGGCAACTACGGCATGTGCGGCCGCGCCTACGCGCCGCGCCAGCTTTGGATGTGGCCAAACGCGCGCATCAGCGTGATGGGCGGCCCGCAAGCTGCGAGCGTGCTTTCCACCGTCAAGGGCGACATGACGCCGGAAGAACGAACGGCGTTCGAAGCGCCGATTCTCGAAAAATACGAGCGCGAAGGCAGCCCCTATTACTCGACCGCGCGCCTTTGGGACGACGGCATCATCGATCCACTCGATACGCGCCGCGCGATCGCGATCGGTCTCGATGCGGCCGCACACGCGCCGCAGCCGCGCACGCAGTACGGCGTGTTCCGGATGTAGGCTAGTGTAACCAGAACCCGTCGGCCTTTTCGTCGGGACCCACGACGAGGAACGCGGTCTTCGTTCCGCCGCTAAAGTCGACGAAGTAGCGGTACTCCGTAAAGCCTTCCGATACGGAAGAGCTCAGCAGCGTCATCGCTCGAACGCTTCCAAGCGCATGAGGTTGCGTCGCCAAGTATGGGCGCAAGAGACCGGCGATCGCAGGATCGACGGCGGCCGCGCCACTCGACGGCGGATTCGCCGTTACTGCCTTGGGGTAGAAAAGCGTCAGCACGGGATCGAGCACGGCTTGGGCCGGAAAGCCGGCGCAGTTTGCCAGGGCGACGATTGCAAACCGGTCGTGCACGAAGAGTGCGTTCCCAGCAACGTAGCCCGAGGGCGTTCCCTGGCGACCGATCATCAACATGCCGGCTTGCCGGCTTGACTGAAAGGCCTGCTGCATTGCGCGCAGCGATGCGGCCCGAAGTAGCGTGCCGCGGAGGAGCGCGCTATCGAACCGCGCTACGTCGGTGGCAGTCGAGGTGAAGCTGCAGCACTTGCGGTTCCAGGCGTCCGTCTGCACCGCAGCTAGGCCAAAGACATCGCGCCACTCATAATACCCCAGCGCGAGCGGTGCCCAATCGGGCGGTTCCCCGGACCACGTGTGATCCATTCCGGCCGGCGCAAAGACGTGGTCGTGCAGGTAGGTGACGAGAGGTGCTTTCGTGACGCGCTCGATGACGTCGCCGAGGACGTCGTAGTTTCCATCGTCCGCGCCGAGGACGTCGTAGTTTACGTCGTCCTCTCGAGCCGAGAGCAGTCGACGCACCGTCAAGGTTGAGTCCGCTAGAGCGGGAAGATAGCGTCCCACCGGGTCGTCGAGATGGAGTTTGCCTTTTGCAACGAGCTGCATCGCGGCAGCGGCCAAGAAGAGCGTGCCGATCGAGCCGATCGGGTACCGCGTCTGAGCGGTTGCCGGCACGTTTTTTTCGAGATCGGCGCTCCCTCGAGCTCCGGCGTACACGACCTTGCCGTTCTCGACGATCGCCAAAGAAATGCTCGGCGTGAGTTTCCAGGTGACGACGTCGCGCAGAAGTCTGTCCAACGAGGTTCCAGCGCGCGCCGCATAGGCCAAGGGCTCAGCCGGGCTCGCAGCGGTAAACGCTAGCACGATTGCGCATGCAGCGACGCAGGCTCGTCTTAGATCCCCGCGTACCATTCGTAGCCCTGATCTTCCCAGTAGCCGCCGTGTCCACCGGCGATGGTCGCAAAGCTGCCAACGACTTCGATTCGGGCGATCCACTTTGCGCTCTTGTAGCCCAGCTGGGTCGGCACGCGCAGCCGCACGGGCGCACCGTGCTCGGGGTCGAGGGGCGCGTCGTTGAGCCGCAGCGCGAGCAGCGCCTGCGGGTGGCGGGCTTGATGGAGATCCAGGCTCTCGTAGTAGAGGTTGCCCGAACCGTCGTTGTCCATGCAGCGAAAAACGACGTAGCGGGCGTCGTTACGGAGGCCAACCATATCGAGCAGCGCTCCCAGCGGCGCGCCGCTCCACTTTCCTATTGCGCTCCAGCCTTCGACGCAATCGTGGCGCGTGATTTGCGTCTGCTGCGGCATGCGCTGCAGTTGGGTGAGCGAAAAGGCTTGGGGATGCTCGACGGCGCCCTCGACGATCAAACGATACGGAGCGAAGTTACGTGCAACGAGATCCGTGTAGCGAGCGTCCGACGGCGTGGCGAATCCATTCACTCGAAAACGGCGATCGACGTCGCTGTCGCGGTACTCGCGAGCCAAGCCGCGCGTTCCGATCAAAAGATGGTTGAGTCCCTCAGCCGAGGCGAGGATGCGCCGAACGTTGTCGTTGTTGTTGAGTGCCGAACCGATCGGCCCACAACCCGCGAGCGCCGATGCAGCCGAGGCGATAAAAAGCCGTCGCCTCATTGCGGTTGATACCAGCCGCTGATCATGGATCGCATCTGGTTAACGACGCCCTGCGTCGCAACCTGGAAGGTGTGGATGATGAAGAAGCCTACGAGCAGCCCCATGCCGACGAAGTGCCACAACCGCGCGAACTGACGTCCGCCGAACACCACGGTCAGCGGATTGGCAATCGCATCGATTCCCGGCGAGAGCGCTAGGCCCGTAAGCACGACGAGCGGTGCGAGGACGAAGAGCACCGTCGTGTACGCGGCCTTCTGCAATGGATTATAGATGCCGTGAGGTGGCGGCTCCTTGCGCAACTTTAAGTAGTAGGCTTGCATCGGCCAAAGCTTGCGCAGGTCACTCGGCCGCAACAGCATCTCGCGCAAGTTCCCTTTGATTGCGCTGGAGGTCAGCCAAGCCAACCAGCAGAGCGCCGCAATCCATGCAAAAAACAAGTGCCAGCGCCGGCCGGCCGCGAGGTCTTGGTAGCCGGGGATGATGATCGGTGCCGGAAATGCGTGCGCGCTCTTCTCGCCCATGCCGTCGTCGGTCCAGCCGAGCCAACCCGTAGTAACGAACGTATGACCGAAGATGGTGGTCGTTCCAACGCCGTCCGCCGGCGAGCCGATCGCCAGCACACGCCGTGCCGCGTCGCTCTTGTCGGAGGCGTCCAGGTTCGGCGACGCGTTGAAGATTTGGAGACCGCTTCCAATCAGCACAACGAACGCGAGCACCCAAAGCCAGTGGCTGGCCCGCGTCAACAGCGGATAGCGATAGATAGCCTGGCGCCCAGCAACCTTCATCCTTGAAGTATAACGCGCGCGAGGCCCGCTCGGATGACGCCTCGAACCCCGGCGCCCATGGCCGAGAGCATTCGCCTCGTCGTCTCTGAGGGCATCGCCCGCGTCACCCTGGCACGGCCAGAGGCCCGCAACGCCTTCAATGCCGAGACAATCGAGCAGCTGCACGACGTTTTTGCGCGAATTACGGCGGCCGACGACGTGCGCGCGGTCGTGCTGGCTGGCGAGGGCAAAGTCTTCTGTGGGGGCGCCGACATCGGCTGGATGCGCGAGTCGCTCGAGCTGAGCTTCGACGCCAACGTCGCCGACGCCGAACGCATGAGCGACATGTTTCGCACAATTGATAACTGCCCCAAGCCGGTGATCGGCCAAATCCACGGCGCCGCGCTCGGAGGAGGCGCCGGCCTCGCGGCCGTCTGCGACATTGCCATCGCGGCCGACGACGCGATGTTCGGATTCACCGAGGTCAAGCTCGGCATCATTCCGGCCGTGATCTCTCCGTTCGTTCTCGCGAAGATCGGCGCATCGCACGCGCGAGCGCTCTTTCTGACGGGAGAACGGTTCGACGCGCGGCGAGCCAAACACATCGGTCTCGTGCACGAGGTCGTGCCGGCGGTCGAGCTCGGCGCGGCGGTCGAGCATTGCCTGGAGGAACTCTTCACGGCGGGCCCCGCGGCCGTGCGCGCCGCGAAACTGCTGATCCGCCGCGTGATCGACAACGATTACGATGACTCCCGCGCGATTACCGCGCGCGCGATCGCGCAGCAGCGCATCGGCACCGAGGGCCAAGAAGGGTTACGAGCCTTTCTCGAACGCCGGCAGGCTTCGTTTGTAAAAGACCTAGAGCGCGAGGACCCGTCAGTCTGAACACTCCCAGGATCATGAGACTCTTGATCGCCAATCGCGGCGAGATCGCGGTGCGCGTCGCGCGCGCGGCGCGCGAAATGGCGATCGTGCCGCTCGGCATCTACTCGGAAGCCGACGCAAACGCCTATCACCTGCAGTTCGTCGACGAAGCGCGATGCGTCGGTCCGGCAGCGGCGGCGCAATCGTACCTCAATGCCGAGGCGATCATTGCGGCGGCGCTCGCAATGAAGGCGGATGCGGTCCACCCGGGATATGGATTTCTCTCCGAGCGCGCGCCGTTTGCAGCTGCCGTGCGCGACGCCGGACTGATCTTCGTCGGACCGGCGCCCGAAGCGATGGCGGCCATGGGCAGCAAGATCGAAGCGAAGCGCCGCGTGCGAGCCTCCGGCGTGCCGACGGTCCCCGGCTATGACGGCGACGACCAATCGCTCGCGACGTTGCGTCGTGAGGCGCAGCGAGCCGGGTTTCCGCTGCTGATCAAAGCGAGCGCGGGCGGGGGCGGCCGCGGGATGCGCGTCGTCGATTCGATGGAACGCTTCGACGAAGCGCTCGAAGCTGCGAAGCGCGAAGCGCTCGCGGCCTTTGGCGACGATGCTGTTTTACTCGAGCGCTACCTTCGCGACCCGCGTCACATCGAGTTCCAAATCCTGGCCGACGCGCGCGGCACGACGCTTCACCTTGGCGAACGCGAGTGCTCGATTCAACGGCGCCATCAGAAGATTATCGAAGAGGCGCCGTCGGTAGCGCTGACGCCGAAGCTGCGCGCAGAGATGGGCGCCGCGGCAGTGCGCGCGGCCGAATCGGTCGGCTACGTCAACGCGGGCACTGCTGAGTTCATGCTCGATTCCGACGGCGCGTTTTACTTTCTCGAAATGAACGCGCGTCTGCAGGTCGAGCATCCGGTGACCGAGCTGGTGTACGGCATCGACCTGGTGCACTGGCAGCTTCGCATTGCCTCCGGCGAACCGCTCACGCTCGCGCAGGACGAGATCCACCCACGCGGCTGGGCGATCGAGGCCCGTCTCTACGCGGAAGATCCCGCAAACGACTTGCTCCCGTCGACCGGGACGCTCTCGTACTGGTCGCCGCCCGAGGGGCCCGGCATTCGCATCGATGCCGGCGTTGCCGCGGGAAGCGAGGTGAGCCACTACTACGATCCGATGCTCGCAAAGCTGATCGTCTCCGGCAGCGATCGCAGCGCTGCGATCGCGCGGCTCGAGCAAGCACTGCTCGATTTCGGCGTTGACGGCGTGCACACGAACCTGCCGCTTTTGCTCTGGATCGCGCGCGACGATGCGTTCCGCGCCGGCGAAACGACGACGAGCTTTCTGGATCAACGTTTCGACGAATCGTTTTTTTCGGCCGTGGCGGCGCCGCGCGAAGCGGTCTTGCTCTGTGCCGCGGCGCTGCTCGTCGACGGTCGCGCGCCCTGGCGCATCGGTGAGATCGGCGTACCGCTGCGCCTGCAACATGGCGGGAACGTCGTCGACGTCGTCGCGGATGCCCTCGGCGCTCCGGGGGCATGGCGCTTAGCGGGTACGTATTCCGGCGAACTCCACGCTCTGCGCCGAGGCGAGCGCGTGCAGGCCGAGTTCGACGGCACGGCGATCTCGGGCGCCGTAACGTACGCCGGCGGCGCGATTGACGTCCAACTCGAGGGTCGCACGTGGTCTTTTTCGTTTGCGCCGCCGCCATCTGCGGAGTCAGCCGGACAAAGCCACGGCGGCGCAGCCGGCGCACGCGTCGCTGCGCCCATGCCGGGAAAGATCGTCAAGGTGGCAGTCCGCGAAGGCGATGCGGTCGAGGAGCATGCGCTTCTCATCGTACTCGAGGCGATGAAGATGGAGCACCGCATCGAAGCCACGGCCGCCGCAAACGTGAAGTCCGTGTTCGTTAAAGAAGGCCAGATCGTCAGCAGCGGCACCCCATTGGTGGAACTCGCATGACCACTCCCGGTGTCATCCTGACCCTTCGACTCGGCACTTTCGTGCCTCGCTCAGGACTGCGCTTCGCGCAGGCGCTAAGGAATGTCATCCTGAGCTGGTCGAAGGACGACGAAGAGATAACGCTGGCATGACCTTACCGAAACACGTTACGATCTTTGAGATGGGGGCCCGCGACGGGCTCCAGAACGAGAGCGCGCTGATTTCGACAGACGACAAGGTGCGCTACGTCGATCTGCTCTCCGAGACGGGCTTGAAGTGGATCGAAGCAACCTCGTTCGTCAGCCCGAAAGCGATTCCGCAGCTCGCCGACGCTACCGAGGTTTTCGCGCGCATTCGCAAAGCGCCGGGCGTACGCTACCCGGTGCTCGTTCCTAATCTCAAGGGCTACGAGCGCGCGCGTGCTGCAGGCGCCGACGCAATCGCCGTCTTCACCGCGGCCTCCGAGCGCTTCACGAAGCGCAACATCAACATGACGATCGACGAGTCACTCGCAACCTTTGGCGAGGTCGTGAGCACCGCCAAGCGCGACGGCTGCTGGGTGCGCGGCTACGTCTCAACCGCGTTCGGCTCGCCGTTCGGCGATGTGGTCACTCCGCAGATGGTGCTGGACGTCAGCTTGAAGCTGATGGAGATGGGTTGCGACGAGCTGTCGATTGGCGACACGATCGGCGTAGGCGTACCGAGCCAGGTCGACGAGCTCATGCCATTACTTGCAGCGCGGATTCCGCTCGACCTCATCGCGATGCACTTTCACGACACGCGCGGCACCGCGCTGGCCAATGTCTACGCAGCGTTGCTCAACGGCATTTCGAAGTTCGATTCATCGTCGGGCGGCCTTGGCGGCTGCCCCTATGCGCCCGGCGCCACCGGCAACGTCGGCACGGAGGACGTGCTCTACATGCTCGAACAGATGGGCATCGAGACGGGCGTCGACATCGCGAAGGTGCGCGCGGCATCGCGCTTTATCGCCGGCGTCGTCGACCACGCGCTCACGAGCAAAGCCTACCAGGCAATGGAAGCCGCCGCCGCGGTCTCGTAATAGCTTGATCAGCGTTGCGATCACAGTCATCCTTCGACAGGCTCAGGATGACACTGGGAGTGGCTCAGGATGACACTGGGAGTGGCTCAGGATGACACTGGGAGGCGCCGAGGATGACTATGCGGGGTCAGGATGACAGTGGGCGGCGGGCGACTGGAATGACGAAGCGCGTCGCGGTGTGTGAGTTGGTATAGGCACTGATTTTATTGTCGACGAGACCCGTCGCGATCCCGGCGGAACGCACTTGCGCGTCAGTTGGCGATGCCCCGCGGCCCTTGGGATGAAAAACCCACAGCGCACCGTTCGCCTTCAGGCGCGCGGCGGCACGCTTGATGCGCCCGAGATCGCGCGGAGCGTTGACGCGAACGAAGATAAGATCGTAGCTCGTGCGCAATACCTGCGACGCCGATTTTGCGAGCGCCGCATTTAACCCCGTAACGAAAACGTCGTCGTGCGGCCCAAGCAGCGCCACGTGCGCCTCGGCGAACACGCCGAGCTTCTCCAAAAGCGAGCGCCCCGAGTAGTCGCGTTCCTCGCGCGTTTTCATATGAAACCGAGGTTCTTTGGCTTCGGCGGAATCTCCGTGTACGCCATCGGGCGGTCCCACCAATCGTGGCGGCGGATCTCTTTTTGGCGCTCGCTCGGCGGCGGAGGCAGACGTAACTCGAGCGCGCGCCCGTACGCCGCAAGATAACGATCGATCATTCGCTCGATGCTGAACTCCCGCTCGACGCGCGTCCTGCATGCGCGACGGTCGAGCGCCGCGAGATGCGGCACGCGCTCGACCGCTTTGTCGACCGTATCGCATAGGAAACCGGTGACGCCGTCCACCACGATCTCGGGAAGCGAACCCATGCGCGCGCCCAGCACCGGGGTGCCGCAAGCCATCGCTTCGATCAGCGTCATGCCGAAACGCTCCGGCCGCGTGGTCATGTGGACGAGCCCCAGCGCCTGCGAGAGCAGCTGATTGCGTGCCTCGCGCTCGACGGCGCCGAGGAACTGCACGCGATCGCCGTCGATGTAAGGTGCGACCTGTTCGCGAAAGTAGGCTTCGTCCTGCGGGATCGCCGCCATCTTCAAACGCACGCCCGCGCGCCGGGCGATCTCGATCGCCAGATGCGTACCTTTTTCGGGATGAAAGCGCCCGAGAAAGCAGAGATAATCCCCCGGTTTGTTGCTGAACGTAAACTGCGCAGGGTCGATGCCGTTGTACGTGGTCGCGAGATACTCGAGGCCGGGATCGCGATCGGCATTCGAGATCGAGCAGTAGAAACTGCGCCGCGCACCGGCATAATAGGCCGCCAGAATCTGCGGTGACGAGAAGCCGTGAATCGTCGTGACCAGCGGCGGGGAATCCGTAGCCAGCGCGTACGTCAGGGGCTTCCAGTCCAAGTGATTGTGAATCAGATCGAACTCGGAGGCGCGCGCAAAAAGCTCCGCGATGTGCAGCGCGGTGTAGACCTCACCGTTGAGCGCCGGATCCTCGTTGAGTCCGACCGGAACGACCGAAGAGAGCTTGCCGTCGAACCGTGAGTTGCCGGTCGCAAAGAGAGTGACGTCGAGGCCGCGCCGCCGCATGCCGTCGGCCACATTGAACGCGATCTGCTCCCACGGGCCGTAGCCGGGCGGCGGAGCCGGCCACGAAATTGCGCCGAGCACCGCGAGTCGCAGACCCGTCAAGTCCGCCAAACTAATGGTCGTCGTCGACGATGCGATTGTCGCGATCCGAGGCGGCAAGGTTGAAGTGCGTTTTGCGGATCAGACGTTTTAGCGAGAGCTCGGAGTACGCAGGTACCTGCGATGCGCGCGTATAGTCGAACATATCGCTGAGATCGTCGTCGGTGACGTCGCGCTGTCCCATGTTGCCAAGGCCCCAGTTCGCTTCGATGAACTTCGTTATGGCGGTGGACTCGCGGGTTTTATGCGACACGTACGGCATTGCCTTCGGATTGGCTGGATCGTAATTTGAGCGAGCCCAGGCCGACATTACGATGATCGGAATGCGAAAGCCCCAGGTTGTGCCATCCGGTCCGGGCGGTGGCGCGACGTGGTCGTACCAGCCTCCCGAGTCGTCCCAGGTGACGATCATTGCCGTATCCTTGTAATAGTTACACTGCGCCGCAGCGTGCACGCTCTGCACGACGGCGAGGTAGATAGAGCCAACCCATCCGGGGCCTGCAGCACTTAACGTCGCGGCATGATCGGAGTCCAGTGCATTGGGCATGACGAACGAAACCTGCGGCAGCCGGCAGTCCGCAATGTCGCTCAGGATTTTGCCCGAAGGCGTGATGACGTTGCGCTCCCAGTCCGGACCGTAGCGAATCTTGCGGAAGGCCTCATAGACGTTGACGGTTTGATTGACGGTATCGTCGTACCGGCCGGTATAATATTTCCAAGTGACGTGCGCCGCGTCGAGCAAATCGCCGATCGTCGGCTCGTCAAAACACGGAAAGACGCCCGGCGTGATTATCGATTCCCCTTTGCCGAAAATCGGCACGGTCGTGCTCGGCGGAGCATCGCAGCCCCAAATCCGGCTGTTCGGATTGCCGGCGATCCGGCTCTGCGCCGTCGCCAGCGTGTAGTGGCTGGGAAGCGTCGGTACCAAACGCGGCGCAAAGTTCTCGTCGGCAAGTGCGTAGTGCGCCGCCAGCAAATGATAGATCGTCATCTCGGAGTCCGGCACGTACGCGTATGCAAAACCGGGCCCGGGTCTGGGAAAGCCCGGTATCGTCGAGATGCGATCGTTCGCGAAACCGTCCATTCTGCCGCGATCCCACTCGCCTAAAAGCGATAAATGGCTGTGACTCGGATCGGACGGGTACTCGAGCGGCACGGGCTTCAAAGAGACTCGCTCGCCGTCAACGATCGCCGTCTGCGACGTATCGGCGCCGGGATATGGACCGCCGTGGGCCAGAATCGAGGACGCAAAGAGATTGTCGAACGTTCGGTTCTCTTGCACCATCACGATTACGTGGCGGATCGGACTTCCCGGTACGGCCTGCCCGAGCAGCGTCGGATTCGAAGTCGATGCACTCGTGACACCGCTCAAGCCGAGCAGGGCGGCCACGGCGATCGATCTCTTCATCATTGGATCAAGCCGCCTTTGAGGACGAGTTGCGGCTCGCGCAGCGCGCGCACGTCCTGGCCCGCATCGGCGCGCAGGAGCAAAAGATCGGCGGCCTCGCCGACGGCGAGGAGGCCATTATGCAAACCGACCAACTCCGCGGCAACGCTCGTCGCCGCATGCAAGGCTTGTTGTGGCGTCATGCCGAGCAACGACCACATCAACTCGACTTCTTGCGCGTAGTCTTCGTGATAGTTATACGGCGTCCCGGCATCCGAGCCACCAGCAAACCGCACACCGCTTTCGTACGCCTTGCGAAAATTCTGCACCATCACGTCGCCCAAGCCGCGTGCCTTCTTCTGAACGTACTCCGGCTGCTGGCCGTCGTCGAGATGGGCCAGGATGCAGGTCGGTGCGCTCAGCGTCGGGACGAGATACACGTTGCGCTGCTTGAAGAGCTCGATCGCTTCGTCATCGAGCAGCGTTCCGTGCTCGATCGAATCGATGCCGGCGCGCAACGCATTCTTAATACCTTGCGTGCCGATTGCATGCGCCGCGACGCGAAGACCATGACGATGCGCTTCTTCGATGGCGGAACTCAGTTCGTCGGGCGTAAGCTGCGCGTTGCCGGGGACGGCGCCCCTGGTAAGTACGCCGCCGGTCGCGATCAGCTTGATACAATCCGCGCCGGCCCACATCTGTTCGCGCACGGCCTTGCGCGCATCCCAAGGCGAATCTACGGCGCGCCCGATCGGCCAGCCGTGTCCGCCCGTCATGCAGAGCACGGCGCCGGCAGCGCGCATACGCGGCCCGGGAATGCGCCCCTCTTCGATTGCATCGCGAACGTCTTGCGCAATCGCATTGGAGCTGCCGACGTCACGAATGGTCGTCACCCCGGCCTTGACCGACTTGCGAGCGTTCTCCACGGCGCGCAGCAGGCGCTGATTGCGCGTCGTCGTCGAGATCATGCCCATCATGTCGGGCTCACCGCTTGCTTCGAGATGCGCGTGCGCGTTGACCAGCCCCGGCGTAACGCACGCCGCCTCGAGATCGCACTCGCCGCTTGCCGCGCGAAACTCCTCGATGCGTCCGTCGTCTACGACGAGATCGACGTTGCGCTTTGGCGGCTCTAGCGTCCCGTCGTAAAGAATCCCCGCACGAACGATCATGCGGCGGTTATTCCAAGTCGCCTCGATGCGAGTCCTCTAGTGAATCGTGAAGTTCGTCAACCCGGTAATGCCGTTGACGATCAGCTGCACGGCGATGGAGGCAACGATGATCCCCACGATCCGGCTGACCGCGTCAATCCCGGTTTCCCCAAACCACGCCGTCAAGCGTTCGGAGGCGCGCATGAAGAGATAGGTGATCAGCACCACGATGACGGCGACGGCGATAAAGATGCCGGCATTGAGAAACCGATGCGCCGGCGTCGGAAAGACTAACGCGACGCTCGCCGTAAGCGCGCCCGGACCCGTAATGATCGGGATCGCCAACGGAAAAACCGATGGATCGCTCTGCGGAGCCACGGCCTTTGCTTCGCCTGCGGTCTGACGATCGGTCTTCTCGGCGAAGACCATGTTGAATCCAACCTTGAGCAGCAGCAATCCGCCGGCGATCTTGAAGGCGCCGATCTCGACTCCGAGCGCCTTGAGCAATGCCTCTCCGATGAAAGCAAACACGATCAGCGTGACCCCGGCGACGATCGAGGCTCGGAACGCGATGCGCTCTTGATCGCCCGAAGAGCGCCCCTCGGTCAAGGTGGCGAACGCCGCGGCCGCTTCGATCGGGTTGAGCATGGCGACCAACGTGACGAACACGTAGAAGGCCTCGCCCAAAGGACCGGTCAGCATTGGGACCAGCTCAGGTTCGCATGGGCGGCCTCGGCGCGAGCAACTGCTGCCGGGTTCACCGGTCCGTCGACGAGCATTGTGAAATGCCCCATCTTTCGGCGTGCGACCGCGTGGCGCTTACCATAGACGTGAAGCACGATCGACGGATCGGCAAGCAGTTTCGCGATTCCCGTTAAGCGATCGCCGGTGCCGTCGCCGAGCACGTTGATCATGATCGCGTTGGAAAGCAGCCGCGGTGGCGAAAGCGGCAGATCGCAGATCGCGCGCACTTGCTGTTCGAACTGGGAGCACGGCGTCACGTCGATCGTGTAATGGCCGCTGTTGTGCGGACGCGGCGCGATCTCGTTGACGAGCAGCTCGCCGGTCGTGGATAGGAAGAACTCAACGCAATACGTGCCGACGATGCGAAGCTTGCGTCCGACGACCGCGGCCATCTCCGTGGCCAAGCTCGCGGTCGCCGCGCTAACGCGGGCCGGAGCGATCGTCATCGCGAGGATGCCCCGATCGTGCGTGTTTTCGGCGACCGGATAGGCGACGAGTTCGTCGCGCGCGTTGCGAGTCGCGATCACGCTCAACTCACACGCGAGCGGAACCATCGACTCGAAGATAAGTTCCGCGCCGCCGGATTGCGCCAGCGCCGCGCGGGCCCCCTCGATCGAAGCTGCCTCCCACTGGCCCTTGCCGTCGTAGCCTCCGCGCACGGTCTTGAGCACAGCCGGAAATCCAACCTGCTCCGCAGCGCGCGCTAAATCGTCGAGGCTTTGCACTCGCGCAAACTCCGTCGTGGCGAGTCCGGCTTCGCGTGCGAACTCTTTCTCGAGCAGCCGGTTCTGCGTGACGCGCAGCACGCCGCTGTCGGGCAGTACGCGGTACGAGAGTGCCTCCAGGTGACGGACCGAGTCGATATCGACGTTCTCGAACTCGTAAGTGATGACGTCGCTACGGCGCCCCAGCTCCTCGATCGCCGAAAGGTCGTCGTAGGCTGCGACGATCTGATCGTCGGCAACTTGCCCACAGGGCGAGTGCTCGTGCGGATCGAGCGTTATGACGTCGTAACCCATCCGCTTTGCATCGAGCGCGAACATGCGGCCGAGCTGGCCGCCGCCGATCACGCCGATCGTTTGAATCGACTTCAATCGAGCGTGCTGGAGGCTGCAGCGTCGTGCATGCGGACGACGTAAGCGGCAAGCCGCCGCGCGACGCCGACATCGTTAAGCGCTACGATGCGCGCGGCAAACAACGCGGCGTTCACCGCGCCGCCGATGGCCATCGTAGCGACCGGCACGCCGGGAGGCATCTGCACGATCGAGAGCATCGAGTCGAGACCTCCGGCGCGAGACGACTGAATCGGAACGCCGATCACCGGAACGAGCGTCTTCGCCGCCGTCATGCCCGGCAAATGCGCGGCACCGCCGGCCCCCGCGATAATCGCCGTCAACCCACGCTGCGAGGCGGATGCGGCATATTCGAACATTTCGTCGGGCATGCGATGTGCCGATACCACAAGAACCTCGCAGGGAATCTCCAGCTCGTTGAGCGTATCGCGCGCTGCCGACATCGTCTCCCAGTCCGAACGGCTGCCCATAATGATTCCGACAATCGGCTCTTTGCCTGCTTGCGCCATCGCGAGGCCCCCTTCGACAAGCTCAGGGCAAGCTCCGGGTTGTCATCCTGAGCTTGTCGAAGGATGCCCTTGCAATGCCTCGATTTCTTCTCGGCATCAACTACTGGCCGCGCCGCAGCGCGATGTACATGTGGCAGCAATTCGATCTGGACGAGATCGGCGAAGACATGGCGCGAATCAAGGCGCTTGGCCTCGACATCGTGCGCTTTTTCTTGATGTGGGAAGCGTTCCAGCCGGAGCCCAACGGGATGGATGCCGGCGCGTTGCGCCACTTCGACGCGGTCATGGACGTCATCGCCGGTACCGGGCTGCAGGCGATGCCCACGCTTTTTTGCGGTCATATGAGCGGAGTGAATTGGTTGCCGCGGTGGACGCTCGAGCCTCAAACGAGTCAAGGGCGCTTCCGAACGATTAGTCGCGGCGCCGTGATCGATCGCTCGATCGGCGATTTCTATGTCAACCTCGAGTTGCTAAAAGCGCAGGTGCTGTTTGCGCAGCGCGTTGGCGAACGGGTTCGCGAGCATCCGGCCCTCTTCGCCTGGGATTTGGGCAACGAGTTTTCAAATCTACGCGAACCGATTCGACCGCACGACGCGGCTGACTGGAGCCTGCGGCTGAGCAACACGCTGCTCGAGGCTTCGGGGGGCCGCGTGACGGGCGGGATGCACGGCGAAGACCTCGAGCGCGATCGCAATATCCGGCCGTCGAGCATCGCACGTCCGTGGGACTTTTCGACGATGCATGGTTATTCGGTCTACAGCTCCTTTGCACGCAATCGTCTCGATACGAATGTCGTGCCGTTTCTGTGCCAACTCCAAGCATCGTTCAGCGGCAAAGCGGTGCTCTTCAGCGAGTTGGGTAATCCGCAATGCCCGCCCGGTGACTCGCGCGTCGACGGCTTCGCCTGTTTGGATGAGACCGAGATGGCCCTCTACGGGCGAGGTGCGATCGACCGGCTACACGCACGCGGCGCGCTTGGCGCGTTTTGGTGGTGCTGGGCCGACTATGATCTCGCCCTAGCGCACACGCCGCCGTTCGATCGCGCGCCGCACGAGTTGCGGTTCGGCATCGTGCGCAGCGACGGTTCTGCCAAACCGGTCGCGCAAATGCTCTCACAGTTCGCCGCCGAGGCTCGCGACGTCGTAGACGAGCCGCCGTCGATCGCCGGAGAGGCCGAGCACTACGCGGGCCTTCCACAGAGCATCGAGCGTGAATATCGCGAGTATTGCGACACCCATGCCTGAGAACCAGCGCGTTCTCGTCGTTACCGGCGCCAGCTCGGGCATCGGCGCCGCGCTCGCACTCGCCGCCGCGCACGCCCGTTATCGCGTCGCGATCGTCGCGCGCCGCGTCGAGCGGCTCGAAAAGGTCGCGCGTGCGATTCGCGACACCGGCGGTACGGTGGTTTCCGTCGCCGGCGACGTTACCGCCGGCGATATGCCTGCGCGAATCGTCGCGACGACGATGAGCTCCTTTGGGCGAATCGACGTCGTCGTCAACAACGCGGGCGGCGGAGCTCTTGGCGCACTGCTCGATCAAACCGACGCCGCAATCGAGGGGCAGTGGCGGCTTCACGTCATCGCTCCGCTGAGACTCTCTCGCGCTTCGTTGCCGCATCTCGAGACCGCTCGCGGACAACTCGTCTTTCTCGGCTCGGGAATTGCGCGCGTGCCGCTCCCGAACTACGGCGCCTACGCCCTCGCCAAGGCCGCCGTTCGAGCCGCGGCAACTCAGCTGCGACGCGAGTTACGCGATCGCGGAGTTGCCGTCACCTACGTCGATCCCGGACTCGTCGCCACCGAGTTTCACGAAGCCATGGGAATCGAGCGCAGGGGCAACGTTTCCGCCGCCTCGCCCGAGCGCGTCGCGCGCGCGATCTTGCGCGGCATCGCACGCCGCTCCGCAGTCGTCAACGCCGTTCCGGGACACACCGCCGGCGCCGCACTCGGCGAATGGTTTGGAACGCTCGCCGATCCATTCATTATTTCGCGCCTCTCGCCGCAAGCTGCCCCCGCCGCTCCACTGCCTGTCACCCAGAGTTCCGTCGAAGCGCGACAGACGAGCGGTGGATTCGATGAGGCGCTCGCGCCGGTGGCGCGGCGCATGGAGCGCGTCAAGCTGACGGCGCAGTTCTTGCGCGACGCGCTCGTGCCCGGCGCGACGCTCGAGCTTAACGCGCTGGCGATGCAATGGGCGGGAATGCCGAACAAGAACGAGCGCGCGGCACTGCGAGAGGCGCTCGACGCACTTGCGGCCGGCGGTTATCTGGAACCGCTAGCCGACGAGACCTGGAAAGTTACGCGCGCCGCAGATGCTTGAGTCCGATCGCTAGAAAGAAGAGCAGCGTCGCAAGCAAAACGATCGTCGCACCGCTCGAAGCCCGCACGTAATACGAGAGATAGAGTCCGCCCTCGGTACTTGCGGCACCGAAGAGCGCGGCCAGGGCCATCATCGGCGAAAAGCGCGACGTCAGTTGGTAGGCGGCGGCCGCAGGAGTGACCAGCAGGGCGGCAACGAGTACGATCCCAACGGCTTGCAGCGCGACGACGATTGTCAGCGCCAGCATCACGAGCAGCGCATATTCGTAGGCCGGCGAGTTGATGCCGCTGGCCTGCGCGACGACTGGATCGAACGTCGTGTAGAGCAGGCCCCGGAAAAGCACGGCGACGGTAATGCCGACGATGATGCTCAAACCGAGAATCAACCACAAATCCTGCGGCTGGACGGCCAGGATGTCGCCGAACAGAAAACTCTGGAGGTCGACGGCATAGCTGCGCTGCTGGCTCATTAGAAAAACGCCCAACGCGAACATGCCCGTAAAGAGCACGCCGATCGTCGTATCGAGCGATATCCGCCCGCGGCGATGGACGAAGCCGATCCCGACAGCGGTCAGCACGGCAACGATGCCGGCACCGAGGTAGAAGTTTGCGCCGCGCAGATAGGCGATGACGATTCCAGCGAACGACGCATGCGCGATGCCATCGCCGATGAACGACAGCTTTCGCAGAATAACGTACGTGCCCATCGTCGAGCAGATAAGCCCAACGGCCAGTGCCGCAACGAAGGCTCGCTGCATAAACGCGTAATGAAACGGTTCCGTTAGTATTTCCAACGTGTCACGCTCGGATTTCGGGGTGGGCGGCGTGGGCGGCGTGCGGCTCGTGATCGTGGCGCAAGTGTCCGTGCGTGTGGGTGTGTTCGCGAATCGCGCTGTAGGCGCCGGACTCGACGACCTCGCGCGGCGTCCCGAGAGCAAGCACCCGGCGGTCGAGAACGAGCAGACGATCGAACCAATCGTCGACCCGGTCGAGATCGTGCGTCGCCATGAGTACCGGAAGCCCGTCGCCCACGAGCTTGCGAACAATCTCGCGCAGCGCTTCTTCCGTCGCCGCATCGACGCCGGTCGTCGGCTCGTCGAGCAGCAGCAGCTTGGGTTCTTGGGCAAGCGCACGTGCGACGAAAGCGCGCTGCTGTTGACCGCCGGAGAGATTCGAAATCCGCCGTCCGGCAAGATCGGCCATACTCACAACGCTAAGCGCATGATGAACGACGTCGCGATCGTTGGGACCAAAATGTTGCCAGAAGGGCAGCCGCGCGAAGCGACCCATTGCGACGACGTCCCACACGGTCGCGGGAAAGGACCAATCGACGGCCTCGACCTGCGGTACGTAGGCGATCGTTCCGGGAGGAAGCTTGCGCGGCGGCTGGCCGAGAACGCTTAACTCGCCGCTCGACGGCAGTAAAAGGCCCGCGATCGTCTTGAGCAGCGTTGATTTTCCGGAGCCGTTGGGGCCGACGACGCCGAGCGCTTCTCCATAATGCACTGCGAACGTCGCCCCGACCAACGCCGCGAAATCCTCGTAGCGCACGTCCAAATCGCGCGCAACCACGGCATCGCCCTCAGCGTCAGCCTGAGCCTGTCGAATGTCATCCTGAGCCTGTCGAATGTCATCCTGAGCCTGTCGGATGTCATCCTGAGCCTGTCGAAGGATGACCGGTTTCTTCACTTTAGCGTGTGCACGATGACGTTGGTGTCGTAGGTCAGCATCGCAATATAGTTTGCGACGCGCGGATCGGTGCCGACGGAATCGTCGTAAAGGTCCTCGACGACCGCAATCCCGGCGCCTTGCGCGATGGCGTACAAGATCTTGGGGCTATACTCCGGTTCGCTAAACACGCCGTGAACGTGATGCTGCTTGGCTAGATCGATTAACTGCGCGACCTGCTGTGGATTGGGCTCTTGGCCCGGATTTCGCTCGACGAAGCCAAGCGTGGTGATTCCAAAACGGTCGTTATAGTACTGCCAGGCGTTATGGAAGACGATCATGTAGCGATGCGACGGCGGAACGGTGGCGATCTGCCGCCGGATTTGGCCGATTAGATCGTCGAGCCGCCGGTCGTAGCCCGCAGCGTTGCGGCGATAGGCCTCGCTGTGCGCCGGATCGGCGGCAATAAGTGCATCGCGGATCTTCGCAACGTACTCTTTGGCGAATACCGGATCCATCCACAGATGCGGGTTGAGATTCTTGACCGGCAAGCCTTGCGCGCAGACGACGACGCGCAGACCGGGCTTGCCGGCATCACGCAGCAGGCGATCGAGCCACGTTTCGAGGCCGGCTCCATTTTCAACCAAGACATCGGCATCGGCGACGGTCGCAACGTCTTGCGGCGCGGGCGCGAAGGTTTCCGGCGACGCGCCGATCGGCACGATGTTCTTCACGCTCACGTACTCGCCGCCGACGCCCTGCACGAATGAGTTCAGCGTCGAAATCGTAGTCGCTACGCGAATCTTTCCGGTTGTCATCCTGAGCCCGTTCGTTGTCATCCTGAGCCCGGTCGAAGGATGACCTGAGTGCGCGCACGCCGACAAGAGGAGCGCAAGCGCGCTCGCGACTACCGGCAGGCGTCGCATTTTCCAAAAAACTCGATCGCGTGTCCGTCGAGTTCAAATCCGCTGTGCGCACGCAGTGACTCGGCGAACTGCTCCATGGCAGCACAATCAACGTCTTCGACGCGTCCGCACGTACGGCAGATCGCATGGTGATGATGATGGCGCGGCTCGCAGAGCATGTACTTCACCTCGCCGTCGGCATCGGGGCGCACGGTGATGTCGCCCTTTGCCTGCAAGCGATCGAGCGTCCGATAGACGGTAGAGAGCGAGACGCGGGCACCGTCGCGCTCGAGCCCCTGGTGGATTTGCGCGGCCGAGAGAAACCGAGGCTCGCGCGCGAGGATCGATGCGATCCACTCCCGCGGGCGGGTCACGTAGTCGGCGCGGAGTCCCATGAGCTAACTCATTTGCGAACCATTCGCAAAATCCCGTGTCACCGAGCCCGTCGGGTATCGCCCTGAGCTTGTCGAAGGGGCGGTGAGGGGCTCGGCGAGGGGCAGGTCGCCACGTCCGCCTTTGCTCGATCGTGGACTCGGTCGCGCCAGTACGCGGACGTATCGGCCCAGGCCGGCAGCGTCAAGCCGACCGCCTGCGCGCGGCTCTGCACCTTCGAGATCACGTCGACAAAGATGGCCGGCACGGGACCGCCCGAGTCGTTGACGACGTTGGCCATCGTGAGCCAGGCATCGGAGAGCATCATCGTCGCAAGCGCTCGGGCCGCCGGCGGACACGACGCGTTCAACCGAACGGCAACATCGGATTCGAGCGTGAGGGCCCACGCAGTCGTCGCCGCGATTTGCGCGAAAAGCGGGGCTCGCGCCGCGTCGCTGGTGCAGATGCTGTCGAGTATTTCCCGCTCCTCCCGGAGCGTCGCGAGCAGGCCGGTAATGGCTCCGATCCGCTGCAGCAGATCGTCGGAGGTGCCGCCCGGCGCATGGCGGTCGAAATCGCGAACGCGCGCATACGCGTCGTCGACGGTCTGGCTGTTGCAACGGTTCACCGCTACTTGCATGGGAGTCGCCGCTCGAAGGGGCGGGGCTGCGCCGACGAGCGCCGCACACACGAGCAGCACGGCGCCGGAACCGCGCCAGCGTTTCTTCATTTGCTTTGACAGGTGCCTACTCCAACGCGTACAATCCTCCACGTCGCCGTCAGCGACCCGTGGGGATGTAGCTCAGCTGGTAGAGCACTTGCTTCGCATGTAAGGGGTCTGGGGTTCGAGTCCCCACATCTCCACCATCGAAAACGTCCGATTCCTTTTAGGGGTTTCGGCGTTTTTCTTTTTTCGCGGCA
>DATMKR010000111.1:0-44860 GCA_035571115.1 Candidatus Acidiferrum sp.
GGCCGTCATCTTCCACGCCGGCATGCTCGGCTTGCAAACATTTCCGGAAGTGGCCTGCCTTTCTCCGGACTCGCCGACTTTTGGTGCTGCGAACAACTCGTCGCAGGCGGCTTGTGCATTTTTAAAGCCGCGATCGTAAAACGGATCGTCAGGGTTGTTAACTTTGACGGTCCCCGGCCCTTTTGGCGGTGGTATCGGGCCGAGCATGCCGGCATTGAGTTGGTCGAGGATCGCGTGCACGTCTCCCGTATCGTGCGCGACTTGCCACCATCCCGGGATCCCGCCACTGAACACTTGCTTTGGCACGACGAGCGTATCGCCGCCGGCGAGCGCGGCTTGCAGTCGCGCTTGGGTTTCCGGATCGCTAGCCGTTACGGTGGAGCCGGGAGTGAGCGCAACGAGATCTCCGGACTCGGCCAGAGAACTCGTCGTTACGAGCGTTGCGCCCGGGACGCCTTCCGGCGGTGCACTCATCTCGTGTTCGAGCGCGCCTTCGAGCGCACCAAACCACAGTTTGTGTTGCGCGACCACATTCACAAGCGTCGCGTCGTTTGCAACGCCGCGCAAGCCGTCGCGCCGCAGGTCTGAGGTGACGACCAAATCGCCCGATTTGGAGGGATCGGGCCCGACGCTCCAAATGAAGATTCGCGGCGAATCGGCATAGAAGCGCACGCCGGGCGTGTCGTTGATGGCCGGAACGACGACGTGATCGCTCACGATGAACCAGCTCATATCTCGGATCGCGAACGGCCAGATCATCTCGAGGAAGGTCGGCGCTTGGGGATTTTGAGCTGGAATGCCGGTCGATACGTCCTGCGCGGTGGCCGTGAAAGAAAGCAGATCGTGCTTCCCCGCGCTGAACCAGATGTTATGCACGTTTTGCGGAGCGATCAACCCGTCGGCATTTCGCGCCAGATCGTGCAGCGTGGAGGGATCGTGATTTGCCGCGTTGCGCCAGGCAATGCCCGCGCGATCCGCCAGCGAGCGCCGCGTAAGCTCTTTACGGCCGTCGGGATATGCGATCTCGAACTCGAGCCATTCCGCTACGAACGCTTTTGCGTTTGGATTGACCGGACCAGGCGCCGGCGTTCCGAAGGCATTGGCCGCCCCTTGTACCGCGTTTGGGGGCGCCGTTCCGGCCGCCGACGCGCCGGAGCCGAAATCGATCGGCGTGCCGACCGTGCGGTGTCCGTTGATATATAACACCGGCTCCTGCGTGTCTTTGTTGCCGAAGATAAACTGCAATGCACCGCCTTGCCCCTCAAACGGCTGGTAGACTTCATGGAGCAAGTAGACCGGTTTGTCGACGAGCTGGTACGCGGGCATCGTCTTCTCTAGGGAGACGTTCTGCGTGAGCGCACCGCCTTGTACCGTCTCTTCGATCACACGCATCGTGACCTGTTGCAACCACGGCGCCGGAGGGCCGTCGAACGATTGTTGCACGGCGGTGTAAGCCTGTCCAACCGTTGAATCCGAGAACGACGGATCCAAGTCGATCCAGCGTCCGTTTCTTTGCGCCTGCACCCATGCGTGATGCTCGATCTCTTTGACGACGTCGTCGTGTAAAGGCACAGATACTCCAGGCAAACGGTTGCCCAGCGCAGCCACCATTGCGCTGTAGTCGCGATGTGCCCGGTCGAAAATGCGGCCGGTTAACGTCCCGGGTTGCGGCGTACTCGCGGGCGATGCTGCCGGTTCGAACATCCGCGCAAAGAGCCGGTCGGCTTGCGGTTGCGGTAACTGGCCCGTCACCAGCCGTACCGGAATCTTGTTCGATTGTAAGATCGCTGCCAGCAGCATCGCGCGATCGAGCGAGTTGCCGGCGCGCGCGTGAAACGTACCGTCCGCTCCCCGAAGGATTCCGTTATACGATTCGAAGCCGATCTTGTCGCGAACGAAGGCAAAGGCCGCGTCGATCGTCGTGAGCTGCTGCTCGCGTACCATGAGAATGTAATCGGCCGGAACGGCCGACCTTTCGGCCTGCTGCAGCTTGACAGAAACCTCGTCGGGTGACTCCGCAGGGAAACCGGGCAGACCGTAGCCGCGCGTGAGGACGGCGCTCACGACAAACGCCGCGACGAGCCAGCAAGCGTTCAGAATCGCGGCGGCCGTCGGGACTCTCCACAACAACGCGACGCTCAAGACCCCGAGCACCGCGGCGGCGAGCGCGCATTCGAGCGGTATCGACGCGCCGTGCGCCCTGGTGACGGCAACGAAGACGGCGGCGATTGCTAAAACGATTGCGAGTAAGCGGATGGTCCAGAGTTTCATGTCTCTCCTCCTACAAGCGAACGAGCTACAAGCGAACGAGCTCGACGCGGCGGTTGAGCGCTTTGCCGGCTTCGGTCGAGTTGGACGCGACGGGGTGCGTCAATCCATAGCCGGCTGCGGTGAGGCGGGCACGCGCGATGCCATAGCGAGCAACGAGGTCGTTCACGACCGCGTGTGCGCGGCGATCGCTCAGTCCTTGATTGTACGTGGCGCCGCCGTCGCTGTCGGTGTAGCCCTCGACGCGCAGACGCCATCTCGGATTGGCGCGTAAGACTTGGGCGATCTGCGCGATCGTGGCCTCGGATTGCGGCTGGATGTGCGCGCTGTCGACGTCGAAGTGGATGCCGTAGATTCGCACGCGCCGCTGGTGCATGAACGCCCGGGCGAGCGCGACGGACCCGTCAATCGAAATCGTCGTCTGAGCGCGAGCGCGGTCGCCGCCGTCAGCGGTCACGGTAAAGGCGTGCACGCCGCTCCAGCCTCTCGGCAACGCGATCGTGACATGGATCGGAACGGGCTTGCCGGCCGCAACCTCGAGCTGGTTCGGCGACACCGTCGCGCGATAGCGCGCATCGCCGGAGATCGTGAGCGCGACGGCGCGCCTGGCACCACTCTTGTCCGCGTACACCAGCGATAGTTCGGCTTGCAAAGCTGCCGGGACAGTCGCCGGCATCTTGCGATCGACGGATGGATAGAGCGTTAGGGCCGAGGCGACGCGCGCATTACATGGCAGCTCGGTCTGCACCGGCAGGGAGTATTCGTAGCGCGTCACCGCTATTGCCGGGGGAATTCGGTTCGCGAGATCGTCGTGATCGAAGCCGTTGTAAATGATGAGACCGCGTCCGTACCGAGTGTACGCGTGCACCCAGCCCGTCGCACCGACCACGTTGACGGCAAAGAGATGCCCGCACCAATGCAGATCGTCGGTCTGCATGATGTCCGCGTCGCCGAGTTGCTGATTTTGGGCGGCCACGTACGCTCGCGTGTCGAGAAAATGGGTGGGGTCGCTCGCGCCGGCTCCGAGCGCCGATGGGTCGGCGATCGAAAGCACGTGGCCGCGCGCCCCAAACGCGCCGGTAGCGGCGGTCTTGAACGGATACGGGACGAACGCGTAATCGGACGACGAGCAGGCGTCGGCATCGCGTATCACGAGTTTGTGCCCCGCCGCGATCCAATCGAGCAAGAGCCGTTGTTGTGCGGGACTGAGATCCAGCGACGCCGTGCAGTCGTCGTCTAAGATGGCGAATGCCGCCCGGTTCAATCGCGAGGCATTCAGTTCCATCACGAACGCGCGATAGAAGCGATAACCCGGCGTAAAGCCGGGGTCGATTTCCGGCGGAGTACGGCCTCCGTCGCGCACGAGCGCCAGAACGGCCGGCCCGAGTCCCGCGACCGTATCACGGCAGCCCGCGACGGGTTTGTCGCTACGAATCAGAATGACGTTGCGACCCTCGGCTCGCCCCACCAGCAAACGTCCATCGCCCGCGAGCCGCAACTGCTCGCCGTCGGGTCCGATCGCGTCGCCGTTCGAGACGTCGCCGCGCCAGGGCGGCTCGGTGACATCGGTGGTGCAGAAGAACTCGACGAGGCGTCCGTCTTGTACGAGCGTCTCGCGTGGAAGTCCGCCGGCATCGCGCGGCGGTCGATCGGGAATTGAGCCCTTTACCGAACCGAACATCGCACCGCCCGCGGCATCCGCCGAGTCAGGCGATATCCACGATCCGGCAAGCGAGCCGCTTTCGGGTGCGCCCGCCGTTCCGTACGCGGCGATGCGCTCGATAAAGATCTGGTTTCCAGGTTGACGTTCGACCGTGAATCGGATATAGCGAGCGTCGAGTGCGACGTTGAGCGTCTTTTCGATTTCCGATGCGTCACTCGCCACGGTAATCGTGCCGGCGTCGCGCAGCGCGTCACGCGTTGTGCCGGCCGCAACGCGGATCGTCACCGGGACCTTGGTTCGAACGATTGCGCCGACGCTATCGATGTGTGCGACTGAAGGAAGCTCGTACTCGAACTCGACCGGACGATTGAATCCGGGGTCGACGAGGAAACCGTTGTCGATAAGCAGTGCTGCTCCCGGTGCATTGCTTCCGAGCGTCCAACGGCGAATGATCGCTCCGTTGGCCACGGTCAAGAGATTCGGATCTTGCGTCGGGGTGGGCGCCGCCGCGGGGCTCGCCGACGGCGAAGTCGCTGGCGTGGAGCTCGCAGGAGGCGGGCTCGCGGGAGACGGGCTCACCGAGGGCATGGCCGAGACGGCCGGGCTTTGAGGCGGGCTCGCTTCGACCGTTGCCGGGGGGCTGGCAACGGCTACCGCAGAGGCGACCGGCTCCGGACGCGGTGCGGTAAACCGCAGCACGGCAATACCGATGAGTACGATCGCTATGATGGCTGCGGCAACAGCCAAGCGCACGCGCATGACGGTAGCATACTACTCGGCGTTTACTACGTGAACTAATCTAGCGTTCGGCTGTTTGAGGCTGCTAGTTCTCCAGGTTCGGCTCGCTGCGAGGAAGCGAGAACGCAATCAGCGCTCGCACCGGAGAGAGTCCGCGGCTGACGACGGCGTACGGCGTGACGATCAAGCCCAACTCTTGCAGGCGCGAGGCGGCCGCAAGCAACTCGGTTCCGCTGGTGACGACGTCCTCGAGCAGCAACGCTCGCTGGCCGGGGTGATACGGCCCCTCGACGTACTCGTTCGCAAAGGCCCCGTAACCTTTGGGTTTCTTGCGCACCGCGATCATCGGAATTCCCGACATCTGCGAGACCGCCGTCGCGATCACCACGCCGCCCAGCTCGGTTCCGGCGATGAGGTCGGGACTTACCTCCGCGATGACCGGGGTGAAGAGTCGAGCGATTTTCCGCAGGACGTGCGGGTCGGAGAAGAGCCGAAATTTGTCGATGTAATAGTCGCTGGGACTGCCGCCGGCGAGAATGTAATCGCCCTGGGTCAACGCGCGCTCGACGATGATCTTGCGCAGCCACGCGATTTCCTGCATTCCTAAATGGTCCACTGCCAGGCATTCCACGACTCGACGACCGGATTCGGAGCGAAGCCTTTGAAGTCCACGCTGATCGGCTCCATCTGGCGCAACCACATCGTGAAGATGGCCGGATTGTCTCGCGCCAGCAACTCTTGGATACGATAGTAGGCCGCGGTGCGCGACCGCCGATCGTAGTGCGTCAGCGCGGCCTGCTGAGCGGCTTGCATGTCGGGACTGCAGTAGCGTGAATAGTTGTAGCCGCTGGGCGGGAAGTTCTGACACTGCAGCTGCGTGCTGTCATCGGGATCGATGCCCGCATACCATCCCGAGACGGTGATATCGAATCGGCCGAGCTGCAGGATGCCGCCCATGCCTGCCGGCGCGTAGAGCATGTCGCCGGGATAGAACTTGATCTCCGACTCGATCCCGGCTTGCCGTAACATCGCTTGCACTTCAACTGCTTCGCGGCGGCGCGTAGCGCTCGAGTTATTCGTAACCATGAGGAGATCCAACCGCTGGCCGTTCTTGCGCATGATTCCGTCCGGGCCTGGTGACCAGCCCGCTTCGCTCAGCAGCTTTCGCGCCACTGCCGGATCGTGCGGATAGGAGCGAACGCGCGGGTTGAAGGCCCACATCCAGTTGGGAATGTCTTCCGTCGCGATCGGCTGCATGTTGTACGCGAGCTTTTGCGCGAGTTCTTGCTTGTCGATCGCGTAGGCGACGGCCAGCCGCATGCGCGGATCGTGCAAGAACGGAGTCGAGCAGTTCATCTGCAGGTAGTAGTAGCCGTTGACGTTTACCCAGACGATCCGCACGTCGGGCGCGTCGCGCAAGGATAGGTACGTTTCGATCGATGCCTGAAACATATAATCGATCGCATGCGTGCGTAAGAGATTGACCGACGTCTCCTCGTCGGGAACGATCTTGACGTCGATGCGCTGTAAGCCGGGTTTTCCCATAAAGAAAGCATCGTTGCGCTCGAGCGTAATGTGATCGCCGCGCGCCCACTCGACGAACTTGAAGGGCCCGTCGGTCACGTCCGGCTTGTTGTTGAACGATACCTGGTTGAGGTTGGGGTATTGCGCCAAAACGTGCGCCGGAGCGATCATGTACGGCTGATCGCTCTCGGCGAAGAAGGAATCGACGAACGGCGAGAACTTCTGCTTGAGATGCACGACAACGGTGTAGGGGTCGGGCGTGTCGATGCTCGAGATGATGTCGTAGCCGTGGCGCGATACGACATTATTATCCGGGTTCATGATCGCCTGCCACGACCACTTGACGTCGCGCGACGTCAACGGCACGCCGTCGCTCCAACGAGTGCCGCGCCGCAAATGATAAGTGATCCGCAGGCCGTCCGGGCTGATTCCGCCGTTTTCGAGCGTCGGGACGGTTGCGGCCAGCATCGGCACCGGATTTCCTCTCGGATCGGCGCTCAAAAGCGGCTCGAACATCAATCGGTCGACGAAGACGTCGGTCGTATTCGAGTTGAGCAGCGGATTGAGATTCTTGAGATCGCTTTGAACGGCGACCCGCAACACGCCGGGTTTGGTCCACGAATGTCTCCCGACACCAACCTCGCCCCCCGTCTTCGTGCACGCCACAAACGCAAACGCAAACGCCGCCAGGATCGAAGCCGCGCGGAGAATCAAAACCTAAACCGCGGCTTTCGGTCCGACTTTATTTCCTGGAACCGGGTCGTACCGTTCGTGGCGCCACGAATACGTCCCCAAGCCTTGCGTCGCGGTGCGCAGCTCGGTGATGTAGCGCGAAAGCTCGACGGCCGGCACGTAGGCCTCGACGATGTCGAATCCGGGGCGCTCGTCGGGGTTCATGCCGAGGATCTGTCCTCGCTTGCCGGTGAGCTGCTGAATGACGGCCGAGGTGTAGCTCGTCGGCACGATTGCACGCACGTGCGCGATTGGTTCGAGCACGACCGGATTGCACTTCGGCAGCGCTTCGCGCACGCCCATGCTCGCCGCGGTCTTGAACGATTGTTCGCTCGAATCCACGTCGTGATATTGACCGTCGAAGAGGGTCACGTGCATGTCGGTGACCGGGTTGCCGTTAGGGCCGTGGGCGAGCGCTTCGCGGACACCTTTTTCTACGGCTGGGATGAACTGTCGCGGCACGACGCCGCCGACGATCTTGTCTTCGAAGGTGACGCCGGCGCCCCGCTCGCGCGGTTCGAACCGCAGCCAAACGTCGCCGAACTGCCCGTGGCCGCCGGTCTGGTGTTTGTAGCGCGAATGAACCTCGGTGCCGCCGGTGATCGTTTCCAGATAGGGAATCGTCGGCGCGGCCGTTTCAACTTCGACTTTATATTTCCGAGCCAGCCGCTCGACCGCGATGGAAACGTGCTGTTCCCCGCGACCGAGCAGAAGCAGCTCGTGCGTAACGTCCGCTCGCTCTAATCGCAACGCCGGATCCTCGTCGACGATCCGGGCCATCATCTGCGACATCTTTGCTTCGTCGATTCGTTCCTTCGGCTTCACGGCAACCGCGAAGACGGGATCGGCGACCGGTACGCGGGCCAACAGTACCTTGTGTCCGTTCGACGTGAGCGTATCGCCGGTCGAGACCGATTCCAGACGCGCGAGCGCGACGATCATTCCGGATACCGCTTCGGAAAGCGGCTCCTGCTTTTTGCCTTGGAGCCGATAGAGACCGCCGAGCCTGACTTTTTCGTCGCGTTTGGCGATGTTGGTAAGCGTTGCGTCTGCTTTGATCGTTCCCGAGAGAATTCGGACGATCGACAGCTTTCCGCTTTGCGGATGAATGCTGGTCTTGATGACGCGCGCGACGACCGGCGCGGTGGGGTCCGACTCGATTGGCCGTCCTTCGGCATCCACTTGCGACGCGTCGGCCGGCGAAGGCAGCCACGTTTCGATCGCTCGCACGAGCGCCGCGACGCCGGCGCCCGAGAGCCCGGCGGCGACGAGCACGGGAACGACTTGATCGTGCGAGCATTCGGCGCAAAGATCGCGTTCGATCTCTTCGAGCGGCGGCTCCACCCCTTCGAGCAGCTCTTCCAGCAAATGATCGTCGAAGTCCGCCATCGCTTCGAGAAGCTCGGCGTGCATGCGAGCGGCGTGATCTTGCATATCGGCGGGAATGGGCTCTTCGCCTGCATCGAACCGATAGGCTTTCATTTGCGCGAGGTCCACGTAGCCGGAGAACTGTTCGGCATTGCCGATGGGTAACTGTTCTGCCACGACGTGCCGGCCATAGGCGCTCTGCAGAGCGGCCAGCGTTCCTGCAAAATCCGCGCCCGGGCGATCCATCTTGTTGACCACGAAGATGTGCGGCATCCGCACCGACTCGAGGTAGTCCACGACCGCCTGCGTCTGCACGACGCGGCCGGGATCCGCCTCGACTACCACGATCGCTGCGTCGACGCCCGCAAGTACCTGTTTGGTCTCTTCGAAGAAGTCGATGAACCCGGGTGCATCGACGATCGTGATGTCCACGTCGTCGGCCGTAGTATGTGCGAAGCCCACCGTCGTTGATTGCAGGTGTTTGTGGTCTTCAGGCTCGTGATCGGTGACGGTCGTTCCGTCGGCGATCGATCCGCGTCGTCCGATGGCGGCGCAATGGGCGAGAATCGCTTCGACGAGCGTCGTCTTCCCCGCGTGATGGGGTCCAACGAATGCGATATTTCTAAGGCGCACGATATCCGCCACTGCTCAGTCCCCTATATAAAAACGAATGTTAGCGGCGCTTTGCCGCGGTTTTTTTCTTTTTGATGCTCTTCTTCGCGGATCCGGCGGCGGTCCGCTTCGGTTTCGCCGGGCGGCGCGGCGCGGCGGTCTTTGCTGCCGGTTTCTTACGAACGGGCTTTTTGCTGGAGGCTTTTTTGGCTACCTTCTTGCCGCCGGCGCTCTTGCTGGAACTCTTCTTGGCAACGCTCTTGCGGGCGGGCGCGGCCTTTTTCGCGACGGGTCGCGACGGCTTTGCAGCGGGCTTCTTTGCCTTGGCCGGTGCGGCCGGCGGTCGCGCGGGTTTCTTCTTTTCGGGAGCGGCGGGTTTGGCGACGCGCGCGGCCTTTGCTTTCGTTGCCGACGATGTCGAGTCGGCGCTGCGGCGAGAGGTACTGGTAGCCGGCGGAGTCGTGACGGCGGGGCGCTTCGATGTGCGAGCGGAGTCGCCGGCGCGCTTCTTCGGCCCACTCTCGCGCGTCGCGCGGCCGCCTTCGCGGTGTCCCGCGCCGACCGGCTCCTCTTCGGGCAATCCAAGCTCGGCCCGGCCGTAACCGGTGATGCTGCTGCCCGGTACGGCGGGCTGACGGCCCGCTTGGGCCTGCGCCTCCAGATGTTCGCGCGTGGCGCGCAACGCAACCCGCGCCAGTCTCCCGGCGACGGGAAAGACCAACTCGTTGATGTGCGCGTCGTCGAGCAACCCGAGGATGACGTCGAATGCGTTGCCCTGATCCTTCGGACTGTGCGCGTCAGATCCAATGGCAACTCCGACTCCGCGCGCTTTGGCCTTGCGGATTAGTCTCGCATTGGCGTCGAGGTACTTCTTCTTGCGATCGTCGGGATGGTCGCGGTAGAGGAACCGCGTGTTGATCTCGACGGCAATACCTCGCTGATGGCAGATATCGAGCAGACGATCCTCGTAGTGCTCGAGCGTCCTTTGGGCCGGCCAGCGCCCGAGCGTCGCCGGAACGTAGAAGTGCCCGGCGATGTGCGTGGGCAGCTTCTCTAGATCGTCGAACAACTTGGCGGTGTAGAGTTCCCAGAGGGTCTCCGTGCTTACCGCCTCGTACAGGTCGATAAACTCCTCGCTGTCAAAGGGCCACGGCCAGTCGGCCCCCTTTTCCGGATGTTGGATCGGAACGAAGTGCACCGAGCGGATAATTCCGTCGGGGCGCAGTGCATCGACGATGTTCTGTGCATCGGGCCGCGCACGCGGGTCGTTGTCCATCTCGGCGCCTATTGCAAATCGCATGCCTCGGCGCAACCCCTCCGAGACGATCGCGGCGTGCGGAGGGTCGACGCCGGCCGTTTCGGCCGCACCGATCAGGTCGCCCGCCTGCGCCAACTTGAGCGCCCGGCGGACCGTGGCGACCGCTCCGGGATCCTCGAATGTCAAATAGTTCGCGTGGTCGGCAACCATCAAAAAGCGTGGAGATAAGCGGCGGCAGGCATGGTAAAACCAGAGGAAGAGCATTCGCGCCGAATACGCGAGCGGCCGTTCCTCCGTAAAAGGCCGGTGTTCGCCCTTGGCGTGACCGTGGATGTCGGGGATGGCGGCGATCCGAGGATCGGTCATCTGATGAAAAGTACGCGAATCGCCACGTTCGCTAGGGTTGGCGTCTAGCCGCGGTAGCCCTCCATTTGAAGAAGCCGCGCCTTCATTTCAAGCCCGTAAAAATAGTCGTGCAGGTCGCCCGACGAGTCGACGACGCGGTGGCACGGAAAGAGCAGCGGAAGCGGATTGCGCGCCATTACGCGACCGACTGCGCGCGCAGCTTTGGGCCGTCCGATCTGCGTCGCAACCCACGCGTACGAACGAACCTCGCCGGGCGGGATGCGAGCCGCCGCTCGAAGCGCGGCCTGTTCGAACGGCGTAAGATTGCTGATATCGACGACCGCGTCGTCGACCTTCCAGGTACTGAAGAACCGTTCGATCGCGGTCACGAGCCATGGTGGCGCCTGGCCCTGCACGACGCGCCGACGTAAACGGCGCTCCGCGCGGGCGGCAACTTCTTCGGGTGAATCGCCGGTATCGAGGCTAAGGTAGGCGATGCGGTTGTCTTTGAATCCGGCATAGAGCCTTCCCAGCGGCGTCGAGATCGCGGAGAGCACGATCGGCGCGGCCAGCGCGCCCTTGAGCGCCGCAAGGTGTTGGATGACCTTCTTCGCGAGGTCGCACGAAGGCTCGGGAAGCGGCAGACAGGAGAGGCAGTAAGCGACCCCCGCGTATTGTTCGTAAACCGCCTGACAGGAGGGACAGGCTCGAAGATGAGTGTGGACGGTCTCTTTTAGCGAGGCTTGGCACTCGCCGCGAAGCTCGTCCCATAATGCATCGACGTCACGACAACGCATGAGCGGGAACTCCTTCCGGGTTGAATCTTCCGATCTGCGGGCCGAGGATGCGTCGCAGGATACGTACGGCTCGATGAACGTGCGACTTCACCGTTCCGATCGGTTGGTTAAGAATTTCGGCGATCTCCGGGTGGCTGCGCCCTTCGATGAAGCGTAGAGTGGCCGCCGCACGTAAATGCATCGGCAGTTGGAGCAGCGCACGCTCGACCAGCGCGATCTCGGTATTTTGCTCGACGATTCTCTCGGGCTGAGGCGGCCCCTCGTTCGATTCACGTAGCAGAGCGTCGGGGTCGGCGAGCGCATCGAGGGCCACGTTGACGGGCCGCTTGCTGCGGAGCCGATTGCGGGTGACGTTCAGCGTGATTGTATAGAGCCAGGGCTGCAGCCGCAGGTCGGCGCGTTGTTCGAGCGACATTTTTCCCAGAGCACGATAGGCGCGCACGAAGGCGTCCTGAACGATCTCTTCAGCGTCCTCTCGGTTTCCCGTCATTCGTAATGCAAACCCGTAGAGCCGGCGCTGGTAGTCGTCGACGATTCTCTCAAACTTTTCGACGCTCGGAATCGAGGCCGCTGCCTGCGCGACCGCAGCCGTCCGCGCGGCCGCCGTCCGGCCCGATGGAGTCGCTGATGGCACGTATACTCCCACGAAGGAGTGGTGCGGGTGCGCTCATACAGTGCCCCCGACACCACCGCTAGGGCCGGTGGTTTCACATCGTGGGAGAAAACTCCTCAAAACCGCGAGAGTGCGGCGCCCGCAAGCGCAGGGAAATTTCCCCTCGTTTCTAAAAGGTCGCCATGCCGATTTCGCTCGGGCCGCCGGCCCGAATCCCGTAGGAAACCGCTTCGCTCCCTTTACAGAGAAGAAGCGGTTTTTTGTTTACCTGGAGCCTCTCCCAAGCTAGAGGTGAAGCTTAATGCAACAAACCGAGATCGACCCCACGGAAATCTCGCTGGATGCCTATACGATGTGCAGTTTCGTGCCAAACCTGACCTCTGCGAGAGCCATACCCTTAGTGCTGATCGGATACCGCCAGAGCGAAGATCCGTGGTTCGTGTGGCTCGTTCCTAAAGAGGGCGTGGATTCCACGGGCTTGACCGACGACCCGTACTACGCCAAGGTTTTGCGCGATCCGCGGGCCTACTTCAAGAAAAAGCTAGCCAAATACGTTGAAGAGAGCGGTTCGGTCAAGCGTGCGATCGAGATGCTGATCGACTGTCATCAAAACCATCTGGCGCTAACGCCGCTGACGGAGCTACGCGAGCAGCCGTTCCGTCATCCGCTGCAGGTCGAGCTCATCGGAGCATTTTGATCGCCTGACCGACGTCCCCCGAGCGCTGCGCGACGCGAATGGCTCGGCTATAGGTGATGTGCACCGGTATGAAGACGACCGGATGAGTTTGACGCAGACGCGCGTCGATTGTTAGCTTCGCGCTGAGCGCCAGAAGCATCGCATCGTCGAGCGAGTAGTACGCCGTGCCCTCCATGCGCATGTTGCCGGAAATGCCGGCGTCCGCGCTTTGGGGCAACGTTCCGGTCATTGGTCCAAGGGCTTGGAAACGTACCGCCACGCTGGGACGCCCGTCGATCTGGCCGTTCGCACCGGGCCGCAAGGAACCGTGGAGCACCGAGTCGCCGCCGAGCGGAGAGCTTGCCGAGAAGGGAACGGCACCGCGGAGTTCGCGCAAATCTCGGAGCGTTGCAGGGTCGAGCTGCACGGCAAAAGGTTGGTTGAGGATCGTCAGAAAGTCCGGGTCGTCGTCGACGCGGCCTTCGAACGAGCCGTTCGGCAGTAGTTCGCTGACGAATCGGGCGTCCACGCTGCTCTTGCCGTCCGGAGAGTAGCGAATGTATCGCGCACGCGCTTCGAAGCGCGTCCGCTTGCCATCTTGCTTGATCGATAAGCTTTCGGTACCGGCATAGGAGACTCGCGAAACCGTCGAGGTCGACTCGATCCGATACACGTCCTCCCCCGCCACGTCGTATCGGATATCCGGAAGCGCCGGTCGTAGCACCGCCAGGAGCGCGGTAACCAAGACGAGGCCGAGTTTGATTGTGTGCTCCGTTTCTGCCGTGAAGAGCTTTTCTTCTACAGTATCACCCGATGCAAGAGCACCGCCGGCTGTCTACTTTCGGTTCGGAGCTATCCTCCGTCGCTGGCTCAGAAAGAAACGAATGTCAACGCTGCCCTCGCAGACGACTACCGCGTCCGGATCGGCAAACGTGCGTCCGTTGACGTCAACCGTAAAGTCGCCGGCGCAAAGGCCGGCCAACGTACGATGAACGGTACGCGAGAACTTGTCACCGGGAGCGCGCGTCCCGATCGCTTCTCGAACGGCAAATCCGAGCAGGTCGCGAATGCGCAGCGGCGTGGCAAGCGCGAAGGCACCAGAGCCGGCTCGGGCGACGGCGTGGAGATCGAGCGGTACCTTCACTCGGATCATGGAAAGGCAATTTCTTCCGCATCGAGGAGCTGCCTGCTGCCAAGGATAAATCAATCGGCGGATGTCCTTCGGGAACGTGCCGGCCGAGATGCTGGTAGGTACAGTCGAGAAGCTTCTCGCGAAGATTGACGAGGCCGATCTGGCCGCTTTCTACGAACGCGGGATTTCGACGATGCCTTCGGAAGCGTATCCGGCGTTCGTCGAATCGGTCTTTACCGCGTTTCGAGAACGCGGGGAGTCCTCCGAGGATGCGGCGGAGGGCGCCGGCACGACGTTGGAGAGCATTGCGCGGCGCGAAAACGGAGCCGCCGGTGCGTTGTTGGCATACGCGCGAAGTAATCCGGACCTGCTTAAGGAAGCGACGGTGCTCTTCGTTTCGGAGCGGCCGGAGCTCGTTACGGCGTTGCCCGCAGCGCTTCGCGACGCGCTGTCCGAACGGCTGACGCCCTGAACGGAAGAGAGCCGCCTCGGCGGCGACGCGGCGACGACGAACCCTCCGGCAGAGGACTTCCGGTTTTCCCGCTCATCGTCGTCGTAATTCTGGCGGGTCTTCTCTTGGGGGGTGTGCTCGCGCACTTCTTCGGTGGCGCGAACGCACCGCAACGCGCGGCGCAAACTCCGCTGGCCGAAGCATCCGTGCCTCCGGTGACGCCGCTGCCATCGGCATCGCCGATGGCGTCTGCGACGCCGTCGCCGATGGCCACTCCCACGCGTACGCCGCCGCCGAGCGAATCGCCCGCGCCCACAAAGAAGCCGGCGAAGCCAACGCCGACGGCGACGCCGAGCGCAGCGCCGGTTGCCAGCGCCACGCCGACACGAGCGCCGGCTCCGGTCGTCGCGGCCACGAGGAAGACGATCGTCGCGACGGCGAGGCCGGTCGCAGTTGCAACGCCCGTACCGGTCGCGCCTCCGAAGGCGCCCGCCGCGGACCCGGCCGCGTCACTCGTGCGCTCTTATCTCGAAGCGCTCGCGCGCGGCGACCGCGCGACGGCGAGCACGTACCTCGCGACGGGAAGTGCAAGCGAAACGTTCATGACCGGCGAGGCACAGATCGAGTCCATTCGTTCGACGCCGCAGAGTAATTCGAACTACCTGGTGACGGCCGACGTCAAGTCGGGCGGAGTCGAGTACTACGCCACGTTCACGGTAGCGCCGGGTCCGGGTGGTTTACAAATTACCGACCATTATTGGATAAAACCACAGTAGGCCTCGACCTGCACTAAAGCTCGGCTCTCCTAAGTCTTCGAGTTATTTATTCTTCGTCGGGCCAATCGGCGAGTTTGCCGATCGCTGCGCTCTTGAGCACGCGTAAGCCGAGCATCGCACATTTCATGCGGGTTGGGCTGATTCCGATTCCGACGTTTTCTAGGACGGCGTCCTTGGGCAACTGCGCGACGTCGGTGAGCTTCATTCCCTTGACGGTCTCCAGCAGCATCGACGTCGAAGCCTGACTGATGGCGCAGCCCTTTCCGGAGAAGCGCACGTCGCTGATCTTACCGTCGTCGAGCTTGAGCTCGACGCGGATTTGATCGCCGCAGAGCGGATTAACGTCTTCGGCGGCTACATCGGGCTGCTCGAGAGTTCCAAAGTTGCGCGGGCTGCGGTAATGGTCGAGGATGTAATCCCGGTAGAAATCGTCCATCAGATGTGAAAGACGCGCGCGGCCTTTTCGAGGCCCTCACAAAGCGCGTCAACGTCGGCCTCCGTGTTGTAAATGTAGAACGACGCGCGAGCGGTGGCGCTCCAGCCTGATTTCTCCATCAGTGGCATCGTGCAGTGATGACCCGCCCGTATGCAAACGCCTTCGGTATCGAGAATCGAGGCAAGGTCGTGCGGGTGGATATCCCCAAAATTGAACGAGATAACGCCGGAGCTGCGCGCCGGATCCCGCGGCCCGTAGATCGCAAGGCCGCGCGGCTCGAACTTGGCTAGGCGTTCCAACGCGTAACCGGTCAACTTGCGCTCGTGCTCGCGAACCCACGGCATCCCGAGCGACGTTAGATAGTCGGCGGCGACGCCGAATGCGATGGCGTCGGCGATGTTGCTCGTCCCGGCCTCGAACCGGCGTGGGGGGTCGTTAAACGTGGTTCGGGTGTACTCGACCTTGCGAATCATGTCGCCGCCGGAGAGAAACGGTGGCATCGCTTCTAAGAGCTCGCGCTTCCCGTAGAGACATCCGATTCCGGTTGGTCCGAGCATCTTGTGCCCGCTAAAGGCGTAAAAATCGGCATCGAGTGCCTTGACGTCGAGAGGAAGATGCGGCGCACCTTGCGCCCCGTCCACGAGCACGACCGCGCCGGCCGCGTGCGCGCGGGGGATGATGGTCTCCAGCGGCGCGATGGTTCCCAGCGTGTTGCTGACGTGCGAGATCGCAACGAGTTTGCAGCCGTCGAGCAGCCGGTCGAGGTTGTCGAGAACGTGGATGCCGCGAGCGTCGACCGGAATGAAGCGTAGCTGCGCGCCGGTTCGTTGCGCCAGAAGCTGCCAGGGAACGAGATCCGAATGATGCTCGAGCTCGGTGAGCAGGATGGCATCACCCGCAGTTACGTTGTGGTCGCCCCACGAGTAGGCGACTAAGTTTATCGCTTCGGTGGTGTTGCGGACCCAGACGACCTCGGAGGTTTGGGCGCCGATAAAACGCGCGAGCTTAACGCGGGCGTGCTCGTACTCGTCGGTGGCGCGTTGGGCGATCTCGTAGACTCCCCGGTGGATGTTCGCATTATATTGCTCGTAGTAGTCCACGAGCGCCTGGATGACGGCTCGCGGTTTCTGCGACGTCGCCGCGGAGTCGAGATAGACCAGTCGCTTTCCACGCGACGTCGGCCGCGCCAGAATCGGAAAATCGCCAATGATGCGTTCCATGCTCTTGTCACCCTGAGCGCTGTCGAAGGGAACGCGCAGCGTTTGAGTCATGAAAGCTTTGCCGCCAGTGAAGCGCGAATTTCATCGCGCAGCGCTACGGTTGGAAAGCGCTCGATGGCCGGCTCGAAGAATCCCAACGCGATCATGCGCTCTGCGGCGGCGCGCTGGAGGCCCCGGCTCTCCATGTAGAAAATTTGCTCGGCATCGATCGCGCCGACGGTCGCGCCGTGGTAGGCTTTGACGACGTTCGCGCCGATTTCGAGTGCCGGCACCGAATCGACGTGTGCGGTTGGCGAAAGCAGCAGCGCATCGTCGCGCAAACGTGCATCGCTACCTTGAGCATGGGGCGCGATGCGAATGTTGCCGAGAAAGCGTGCCTGTCCGCGGTCGCGAGCGGCCGTCTTCACGACCGTTTCGGAGGTTGCCTCGCCAGCCCGGTGCTCGACGGTGCTCACGACATCGACGTGCTGCGAACCGCGTGGAAAAAAGATCGCCGTGAGATTCGCCTCGGCTCCGGGCGATTCGATCGAAACGGAGAGGTCGCTCGCGGCAAGTTCGCCGCCGAGCTCGGCCGATGCCCACGACATCCGCGCTTCGGGCCCGGGACGCGCGGCTCGGCTCCAGATAATTCGCGCGCCGTCGTCGACTTCCTGAAAAGCCGCATAATGGACGTCCGCGCGCTCTTCCGTAACGACTTCCGTGGCACCGCAAAGAAAGGCTCCGGCGCCGCCTTCGAGACGTTCGACGATCGTGACGCGCGCGCCGCGTTCGGCGAGCACGACGCTCCACGGAAAGATTGCCGCCCCGGCCGGCGCGGTATAACGGATGACGACCGGGTCGTCGCAGGCATGGTCGGCTCGCACGTGCACGAAGACGCCGCACTGCGCGAAGGCCGCTGCAAGCGAGCCGAACTTCGTGGCGGCGATGCCGGTCGTTCCGAAGGCGCGCGCGAAAAGCTCCGGAGACTCGCGCGCGGCGGTCGCGAGGTCGCAAACGAAGACCGCCGGATCGTGATTTTCAACGCGCACGTTTGCGGCGCTCAGATCGATCGCACCGGCCTCGGGTGCAATCGATTCGAAGTCGACGCGCCAGAAGCGCCCCGGCTTTTCACGGCCGCTGCGCAACGAAACGAAGCGATCGAGTGCGCGCGTCCGCTGCTCGATCGAAAACGGTGACGGACCTAGGGTGGCGACGCGCTCGTAGAGCGCTTGCGTCGCATGGTCGCGACCGGCGACTACGGGAGCCGGACTAGGCAACGACCGCACTCTCCTCACGCAGCTTGTCGTATCCTTCCCGCTCGATGCGATGCGCCAGGTCGTGGCCGCCGGTCTTGACGATGCGCCCATCGATCATGACGTGCACGACATCGGGAACGACGTACGAAAGTATCCGCGGGTAGTGCGTGATGATCAAGAAACCGGTGTTGCGTCCCTCTTCACTCGCGCGCAAGGCGGCGATGGAGCTACCGACGTCCTTGAGGGCGTCGATGTCGAGACCCGAATCGGTTTCGTCGAGAATCGCATACTTCGGCGCTAAGACGGCCAGCTGCAGCATTTCGACCCGCTTTTTTTCGCCGCCTGAAAAGCCGTCGTTGAGATAGCGGCCCATGAACGAGGGATCGATGCCGAGCTGCTCCATCTTTTCCATCAGCAGCGCGCGGAACTTGGCGGGCGGAAGATCGCCTGGCCGTTCGGCCTGCCGAGCGGCGTGAAGAAAGTTTGCGACCTTCACCCCTGGGATCGCGGCTGGATACTGGAAGGAGAGGAAGAGTCCAGCGCGAGCGCGCTTATCCGGAGGAAGCGCCAGCATGTCCTCGCCGTCGAGCTGGACGCTTCCGCCGGTCACCTCGTATTGAGGATGGCCGGTAATGGCGAAGGCGAGCGTCGATTTGCCGCTACCGTTCGGGCCCATGAGCGCGTGAATTTTTCCCCGATCGACCGTGAGATCGATCCCTTTGAGGATTTCCTTGCCGGCGATTTGGCAGCGGAGGTCGGTGACGCGAAGAGCGTGGTCGGGCATGGAATTTATCGTAGCCGAGGCTCTCTTAGAAAGTCAAGGAAAAACTTTACTATCTAGGTCGCTTCGTGCTAGGATAGCGCCAGAAAATGCAATCGGACCGCTTTTTTCAGAGCACGCGCGGAAAGATCGTCAGCGAACTCCGCCGGCGAGGCTCGGCTTCGGCCGCCGATCTGGCACAAGTCTTCGGGCTCTCACCCAACGCCGTGCGCCAGCAGCTCATGGTTCTCGAGCGTGACAGCCTGGTGGCGGAGACGTCCGTGCGCCGCGGTCCGACAAAACCAACATACGAGTTTTCGCTGACGCCCGAGGCCGACCGGCTCTTCCCGCAGTCCTACGATAAAATGCTCACGGCCGTGCTGCGCGAGGTCAAGGATCAGTTCGGCGCACCGGCGATCGCACAGATTTTCGACGGGCTCTCGCGCCGCGCCGTTGCGCGCGCGCAGTTGAACGTAACGTCCGACGAGCCCGAGCAGCGGGTGGCGCAACTTACCGAGATGCTGCGCAAGAGCGGCGTCGTTGCCGAGTACAGTTTGATCGACGACGGGTTCGTTCTGCACGAGCGCAGCTGCCCGTACTCGACCGCGGCCAAAGAACATCCGGAAGTCTGCCAGGTCATCCATCACGTCATCGACGAAACGCTCGGCGGCGAGCACACACAAACAGAATCCTTAGCGCATGGCGGAAAAGAGTGCCGCTTCGAGCTGCATCCCAAGGAGATGGTAGGTTGAACTTCCCCAAGTTCCAGCAACTCGTCGAAGAGCGCAGCGGCTTTCGCACGATGGAGAACCCCACCGCCAGCGGCGAGTACTTCAGTGACTCGTGCGGCGACATGTATAACTTCTTCTTGAAGATCGGCCCGGGAGCCGTCATCGAGGACATCTCGTATTTCACGACCGGCTGTGGCTTCGGTACGGCCACCTGCAGCCTCGTCGTCGAGATCGCAAAAGGCAAAACGGTTGACGAAGCGGCGGCGATCACCGCCGGCGAGATCGAATCGCAGCTCGACGGGTATCCCGAAAAAAAGAAGGATTACCCCGAGCGCGCGCTCGAGGCGCTGCACGTCACCATCGCCGACTACCGCGAAAAAGTTTCGTCCGGAGCGATTCCGGATTACGCCGCGATGCCGCGGCCTGCATCTGCGGCGAAACCCGAACCGTTCGCCGCACCATCCTCGAGCGAAGGCAGCAAGGTCCTCATCAAACTGCGCTAACCGCTCCCGCTGTCATCCTGAGCCTAGCGCGCCGTCATCCTGAGCCTGTCGAAGGATGACGCCGTTCGACCGCGTCGCCCCTCGCTCGCCCGCGTCGCTCCCGATGTCATCCTGAGCCTGTCGAAGGATGACTCTGCTCGTCCCGCGTCGCCCAGCGTAACCTCGCAGCATTGTCGCCCTTCGACAGGCTCAGGGTGACAATGCAGCTACGGTGACAATGCAGCTGGGTGACAATGCAGCTAGGCGGGGCATTGTCGCCCTTCGACAGGCTCAGGGTGACAATGCGGCTCAGGGTGACAATGAGGCTCAGGGTGACAATGAGGCTCAGGGTGACAATGGGGCTCAGGGTGACAATGCGCCTCTGAGCGGCGCGACGCGAGCAACCTGGTAGCGCGAGGTGTTCACCTTAGGGTCGAATAGCGACTCGAAGAGTGATAACGAGCCTACCTCAAAGGCGACCGGCGCGAACTCGACCGAGCGGAGCGGCGCGCGAGGATCCTTAACTCGCGCGATCGTGACGTGCGCGATTGGATCCTCGTCGAATTGAAAGCCAAGCGACACATAGGAGCCGCGCACGGATTGAGCCAGCTTTCGAAACGGCGCGCCTTGCTCGCGGGTTCCGACATAAACGACGCGCGGCTTGCGCTCGTGCGGGAACGCGCCGATCCTATCGAGCGTTAATGCGAACGGAGCGTTCTGGGTGGCGACGCGCTCGAGCGTCGCGGCGACAGCGTCGTATTGACCGGCGCCGACATTTCCCAAAAACGCGAGCGTGACGTGAAGCTTCTCGGGCGATTCGTACTTTGCGGCGAAGCCGGTCCGTTGCAATCCCTCGGAGATGCTCGCACAGGCCGCGCGTGCCGCATCATCGAGCTGGATGCCTACGAAAAGCCGGCGCTTTTTCTCGCGATCATCCACGCAGGTACGGGTTCGAGCGGCGCTCGATGCCGATCGTCGTGAACGGGCCGTGCCCGGGAACGACCGTCGTCGCGTCGCCGAAATCCATCAGCTTGGTTTGAATCGAGCGAACGATATCTTCCATCGACGTGCCGCCTAAATCCCAGCGGCCGATGGAGCCGGCGAAGAGAGTATCGCCGGTCAGCAGCGTCGTCTCGGCGCCGTCGCGCAGTGCGAAGGAGAGGCTTCCCGGGGTGTGCCCCGGCGTGTGAAGCACTTCGAGGCGCGCGGCTCCGGCTTCGAGCACGTCGCCGTCATGTAAGTCGCCGTCGAGCATCACGACGGCCGGAGCGTCGACCAAACCGACCCAGCGTGCTTGCAGTGCGAGCGTGTGATAGAGCGGCAAATCGGCGGGATGAAGCAGGGCGCTTCCCGAGGTCAGCTCCCGGAGCCGCCCAACGTCGCCGATGTGATCGATGTGGGCGTGCGTGTGTACGAGCAGCTTCGCATGCCAGTTATTCTTGCGTAGACGCGAGATGACTTCATCGACGCCGCCGCCCCCGTCGATGACGATCGCCTCGCCGGTGCGCTCGTCGCCGACGATCGTGCAGTTGCACGCCAGCGGGCCTGCCTCGAAAGTCTCCCATCGCAGCACTGTCAGGATTCCTCTAGTCGACGTGGATGCCGAAGTCGTGAAAGCCGCCGTTGAAGTATCCCAGCGGCGAGCCGGGCCGCGATTTGCAAGAGAGGACGTTTCCGATCAGAATCGAGTGCGAGCCGACGGTGTACTCCTGCGCGACCTCGCAATCGAAGTGCGCGATTGCGCCGTCGAGCACGGGCGCGCCCGTGGCGTCGACAGCGTACCCGATGTCGGAAAACTGAAGCTCTCGGACCTTTCCCGAAAAGTGCTCGGCGAGGCTGCGTTGGTTGCCTGCGAGCACGTTGACGCAGAAGATGCGAGACGTCGAAATGAACAAGTAGCTCCGCGCCTCGCGATTGACGCAGATCAAGAGCGAGGGCGGATCGAGCGAGACGCTTGCAAACGAATTGACGGTAATCCCACGCGGTTCGCCGTCCTTGAGGCTGGTGACCACGGTGACGCCCGTGGGCACGTGGCGCATCGCCCGCTTGAAAGTCTCCGGGTTCGTCATTTCCGGCGCGCGCCGATGGCCATCCCATCGTCGAGGGCAAGCATCGTCGCATCCAGATCGGGGTGCCGCAGGAACGCTTCGTTGAAATCGGGCGGCGCTCGCAGGGCACGGTCGAAAATGAGGAGTCCGGAGAGCTTGAGCATGGGAATCAGCAGCTCGAGATACGAGCGATACTCCCCCTCGTTGGCGGCGACGAACGCGATATCCAGGTTGCGATGCGGAAAGTTTTCCAGCAACTCCAGCGCCGGAGTGTTGAAGACCTCGATGAAGTCATCTTCGCCGGCGCGATGGAAATAGGACCGAGCGACACCGGTTTGGCCCGCGTCCGAGTCGACCGTCCAAATTCTTCCCATCCGCGGCTGTGCGAGTGCCATCCACAGCGTCGCGTAGCCATAGCCCGTGCCAACCTCCAGAATCCGACTTGCTTGCATCGCCGTGACGAGCGTCGAAAGAAGGCGTCCCGATTCGCGCGAAACGACGGGCACACCGTCCGTGCGGCTGTGTTGCTCAAGTTCGAGCAGAAGTGGATGGGGTGCAGAGTGCATGGCGTCGAGATCGCGCGCGGACGGCTTCACCGTCACGCGCTTTGGGCGCTCCCTAACGAGTGCCCTGCGTTATCGGCCACTAGTGACCTGCCGCCGCGTATTCCGTTGCCTTGACGACGTTGCGGAGCAACGCAACGTTTGTAACCGGGCCCACGCCGCCGGGAACCGGCGTGATTGCGCCGGCGACGGAGGCGGCGCTTTCAAAGTCGACGTCGCCGCGTAGAACGCCGTCCACGAGCGTCGTACCGACGTCGATAACCGTAGCGCCCGGCATGAGGTCTTCGCCGCGTATCAATCCCGGCACGCCGGTGGCGACCACCACGATCTCGGCGAGCTTGACGTAGGGTTGCAGCGCGGACGATTCTTTATGCAAGACGGTAACCGTTGCATTTTGCGCGAGCATTAACATCGCGACCGGCGCCCCGACGACGATGGAGCGTCCGATGATCGCCGCGCGCCGTCCTCGGAGTGGCCAATGCGGGCTTCGCTCGAGCAGCAGCATCACGGCGGCCGGCGTTGCCGGCACGTATTCCGTTCCGCTTCCGAAAGCCAAATGGCCTTGGTTGGTGGGATGGGCACCGTCAACGTCCTTATGCGGCGGAATTGCGTCGGCGATTTCGCGGATGGAAAGATGCGGCGGCAGCGGCTGCTGCAGCATGACGCCGTGCGCCGTGGGATCGTCACGAAGTTCTTCGAGTTCGGCGCGCACTTCCTCGACCGACGCCTTGGCCGGAAGGTGCGAGACCACGACGGAAATGCCGGCACGCTCTCCCGTTCGGGCGAGATTGCGCACGTACGCGAGGCTCGACTCATTCTCGCCGACGAAGACGATGGCGAGCTTGGGCGCAAGCCCGCGCTCGCGCAGGAGGTTCGTGCGCGCGACGAGCTCCGTGCGCAAATCGGCGGCGAGCGCGCGTCCGTCAAGAATCTTGGCAGGCACGCCGTCGCCGTTCGTCTGGAGGAGACAGGCTCCTAGTACAGGCTCCCCGCGCCGCCTGCCGGAAGAATCGCGCTGACTCGTGCATCGCTATATCATCTGGCCGGCCGTCGCGCTGGCGCTAGCTCTCGCCGTTTACGTAGCGGAGCCATACTTCGTGACCCAGCGAGCGGCGGCCGGTGGTCCGAGCGGCCTGGCCGGCCAACCGGCGCCGATCTTCGATTTACGCGACGATCGCGGGCGCACCGTTTCGCTGCGGGAATATCGCGGATCGCTGGTTGTGATGAACCTGTGGGCGTCGTGGTGTCCGCCTTGCCGGGCCGAGATGCCCGACCTTCAGCGTTTAGCGGAAGCCGAGGCCGGGCGTGGGATCGCAGTCGTCGGCGTCAACGAAGGTGAATCGCCGCAACGAGCGCGAGCCTTTGCCGACTCGCTAGGGATCCGCTTCCCGATCTGGGTCGACGGTGCTCAGCAGTACGGACGCACGTACAATGCACTGGGTTTACCGACGACCGTCATTCTCGATCGCCAAGGTGTCGTGATCCGCGCATTCGATGGGCCATTGACGCTGGACGAAATGCGGGCAGCGGTAGCTGCGGTGCGAGCGCATTGATTTTTTTTCTGTCGACGGCGCTGGTCGTTACCGCCGAGGTCGTCGTGGAGATTTGGCTGCCGGGCCGGCCGGCGTATCACGCCGGATGGTACAACGTCACGCTAGCCGCGCTCGCGATCGTCGTCGTCGCTAACGGGCGAAAGCAGTGGAAAGCGGCGCGGAGCTCGCGCTCGCGGGTGGCGATTCTTGCCGTCGCATTTGGTGCGGCCGCGACGGGAGTGGCGGGCGTCGCTTCGGGGCTCTTTGCGCCGGACAATCGCGACGTCGTGGGGGCGCCGGGCGAACGAGTTCGCGTTGAAGAGCTGGGCACACTCGCCTTTCCGCTCGCCGCCGAAGATCGAAGCGCGCCCGTCGTTGTCATGCTCGAGCGGACTTTGCACGCGCCGTTAGAAATCGGCGCCCGCGCGCGGAATGCCGGGAGCTTCATCCTTCGTGCGGTGTCGCGCGACGTCGTCGAGGTCGAGGTTCGCGACCTTCTCGGCAACCGGCTAACGGTTACCCAGCCGAGTGGAGGCGTCTTTTTGTCGCCGGTGCTGTTGATGCAAGCGCGGCAAACGATCGCCGGAATGAATTTGCCTTTCGATTCTTTCAACGTTCCGGCCGCGCGGCGCGTCGTCAAGGCGATCTTGTTCACCCCCGCGGAGGCGGCCGTCGTGCTGCACGATCCGAGCGCCGTCGGCCAAGCCGCCGTGCTCTTCGCCGTAGACGACGAAAGCGATCGGCCGTTACCGCACCATGCCATTGCATTCAGCGCGGGAGGCGCAGCAGTGCACGCCGGCGACCTCTGGTTGCGGGGGGAGGTTACGAGCTATCCCGAGATCGAGGTGATCGCGATCCCCAACATCGCCGTCGTCGCGGTCGGCACCCTGCTCGTGCTCGGGGGACTCGTGGGACTCGGCGTCCGTCGCGGCTAGTGACCTGCCACGATCGCACGGACGTCCCTTAGGACGACGCCGCCCTCGGAAAGCTCGATGCCTTTGGATGGAAGCACGTAGATCGCGATCAGGCGCGACGCTTGCGAATCGACGGGAAAACGTACGACGACTTTCCTCCACCCAGCCTCGCCGAGCTGGGTTGCATCGAGCAAGACGTCCTCATTGATTTCATTCCGTAACGCGACGCGCAGTCGCGCGGCGCTGCCGTCGTCTTGCAGATCGAACGTGAGGCCAATCGTGCCATTGGGGAGCGGTACGTCGGCCATGGCATAGGCAGCGCGCTCGTTTCCGGAAAACGAGAAGCGCAACTCGACGCAACTGCCGCAACCGGCATCCTTGACGAGCTCGCCCTGGCCGCCGTGTGGAATCGTTACGAAGTGGGCGACCTGTGCAAAAGGCAACGCCTCGTCGTGCGAACCCACCGTGACCCTCGCGACCGCCAGCGCATCTCCAATCCGAACGGTCACATCGGCATCGTGCGATCCTGCGTGGAACAATCCGCGAGTATCGATCGAGCCCGCGGTGGCTTTCCACGTCAGCGAGGCGGGCAGCTCGAGTGGGTAACCCTGCGCGTCATAGGCATGTGGCAGCAACGCGATCGTCGAATCGGATTCGACGTTCGGCCGCGCGGGTGTAATTCGCGTGCGGGCGGGCGTTGCGTCGACCTCAACCGCAACGTCGCCCTTTAAGTTATCCTTGCGCAAGAAAAGATGACCGAAGCCGGGATGGAATGCGACGAACTCCCCGTTTCGAAACTCTCCCAGCGACGATGGAGCGACGCTAACTCGGATCGGCGTATCTGCGGCCGCAACGTGATTTGCGGCGTCAACTGCCGCGATGCGCAACGAAACTTCGGCACCCGGAACCGCCCGCACGACATTCGGTCGTGCGACTAAACGTACCGCGGGTCCAACCGGCGCGGTGCTGTAAACAAAGAGGCCATCGCCGACGGGACGCTCGATGCCGTCCGACGGCGAGTTCGTGACGACGGCTTCGCTCTCACCTAAACGCCTGATCGCAATCGTCGAAGAGCCGCCGCCGTCGAACGCGAGCCCCTCGGTTGCCCCTAGCGAGCGCATCAACGCGGCGAACTCGGGTCGTTTCAAGCCGACGCTGAACTCGGGCTGCCGTCCATCCACCTCGATCAGAAAGAGCCGGCCGTCCGGAGCGATTGCCGCGCCCGAGCACGGGATGCGTTTGGAAAACTCCCGTCCGTTCGGGCCGTCGCCGTCGTCGTACCATTCGCCGTCGTGCAAGATCAGCGGGCCGCCGCCGATTGCCGTTGCGATCGAGCCGAGGTCGATCGGCTCGAGGGTTCCGCCGGCTTCGACGACGGTGCCGACGTCGAAGCTGTCCACGGCACTATACTCGCTCGGTCCGATCGCGACGTAATAGCCGGGTGCTTGCGTCGTGAGATTATCGGCCATCCCCGTCACGCGGTAGCGCGCGAGCGGCGGGGTTCCGGAGAGCGGCTCGAGGATTACGAGCGTTAGGTCCTCTTGGGGACGAACGTGCCCGTACTCGGGCGTCAGCAGCGAGATACCACCGTTGGGCGGTGGGAGCTCGTCGATGCCGTTAAGCGACAGGATCCGCTCGTTGGCTTGGAGCTCTCCTGAAAACGAGAACTCGGCGATATGTGCGGAGCCGTCGCGGTCGATTGCGAGCGCGTACCGTTTATATGGAATCTGCAAGAGCGCGCCGTTTCGAACGACGATGTTCTCCGGCCGATTCGTATTACCGATATCGAAGTAGTCGCCATTGATTCCAGCGACGGCTCTCGTTCGTTTCGCCATCGAGCCGACCGTCTCGCCTCGGGATTCGAGCGCATCGCCGGCGAGCACGTTTTCGACCCGCACGTCGCCGCGATGCGGCTCGACGGCAACGACGTGAATCGAGAGAAGGCCGATCGACGTCAAGAGCTGATAATCGCCGTATTCGACGCCCGGCGCAACGCTTTCAATCGTCGGAGCTTGCTCGAAGATGTGAGGAAAGGGCGACTGCGGCTCGATATGCGCCGGCAAGAGTGCAGCGGCGACGAGGAGGGCCAGAATCATGGTCGCCATACTGCGATGGCGAGGGGATAGGCGCCTGTCGGAAACGGCGCATGCGCGACCCGCCGCAGCGAGCGCGCATCGAAGACGTCGATCTCGTTGTCGCCCGCACAAGGAACGTAGAGCCGCTCGCTAACCGAATCCAACGTCAGCTTCCACGGGATGGCGCACGTCGTGAGCGCGGCGCGCTTTGGACGCAGGGTTCGAGCGTCGAGCACATTGATGGCACCGCGATCCTCGTCGCCGACGAAGAGCGTATTGGTGCGGCCGTCGAGCGCGACCCCGAGCGGGAACGAAAGCTTCCCGCTACGGGCGACGATGCGCGGGAAGGGGCCGTCGAGTGAGATCTCGATCGCTTCGCCAGCTTTTCCAAACGGTGAATCCGTGCCCTGGTTCGAGATCGCGAAGAGCCGCCCGCCGTCGGGAGAGAGCGCGAGCGAGAAGACGCGAGCCACCGCTGGGAAGCGCCGAACGACGCGCATCGAACGTGCATCCACGAAGGCGATCGTCCCGTCGTTGGTGTTCGCAACGTAGATAATCTGGCGGCGCTCGTCCACGGCTAGGCCCTCCGCCGTTTCGCCCGTGCTGACGCGCGTAACGCTCGAATCGAGGCCGACTCGGGTTAGTGCGCCGGTACCGTTCCAATCTCGATCGGTGACAAAGACGGCGTGCGTCGTCTCGTCTATGGCCACCTCGTCGCCGGTAACGACGCCGCCGGCTCGCGCCACGGTCCATGGAGAGAGGCTCGCGAGCGTCAACTCGGTGCCTTGCGTATCGGTAACGGCGATTCTCCCGCGCCGGTCGACGGCGACGTCGCTTGGAACTCCGCCGGTGGCGAGCACGCCGACGACCGAAAAGTTTCGTTCGTCGTGAACGACGAGTCCGTCGTCGTACGATGCCACGAGGAGCAGCGGACGGTTGGAGGCCGGCGGCGCGGCGATGCGCAGATGCGTCGCGCCGAGTCCGCCCTCGTTTCCGACGGCCAACAACGCCCTTCCGCCACGGCTCGTAATCGGGACTTCGTACGTGTTGCCGTCGAGCAATCGCCCCGGCCCTAAAATCGATACCGAATACGGCGGCGTGATTCCCTCGACTTGGAGCGGGAGAAGGCTGCCGGGCAAATACGGCCAGCGTGATAGGACGATCGTCGCCGTGGCGAGATGCAGTCGCTGGCTCTTCGAGGCCGCTCCGGCGAGCGTCAACGCCCCAAGCACGAGCACGGCAATCGTTCGCAGCGAGGAGCCAGTGCGCAGCGTAATCAAACGTCTGCGACGATGGCTTCGATGCGATCGAGGCCTTCAGCTACGTCGGTACCGGGCGCGACGATCGTTTCAGCGCTCTTTCGCGGGTCGAGCGTAAAGCTGGCCAACCGGTACTCATCAAATGTGCCGGCAACGATGGTCCCGTCCGGATCGACCGCGAATGCGCGCTGCGCGCGGCGGTCGAAGACGACGAGATAGACGCGCAGCTCGACTGCCCGCGCTCGCGCGATCCGTTCCAGCCACGGCGGCCGGACGCCGGTGGTCCAACAGAACAAAACGCAACCGGCGCGACGGTAGGGCACGAGTCCACCCGGATCGAGAACGGTTTCGTCGCGCACGGAAGCCAGCGGAATCGTCTGATCGAGCAGCTCACGGCGCGCGGGATCGGCACTCGAGAGGGCAAAGGCGTCGTCGAGAAGATCCAGCCGCTCGTCGATATCATTGGGAAGCGATTCGTACGCAATCGCAAGCCGAAGTGGAGCGCTGGCGGGGTTTTGGCGAACGGGCAGAGTTACCGACGCGACCCTGGCGGGCCGCCTTCCGGCCATCGTTATTTCAGCGTGCAGCGTTTCGGGCGCGCGTTCGCTCGCAAGCGCGACGATTTCACCAGCGCTGTCGACGATCTGACTCTTGCCGCAGTACGCGACCATGCCGAGCTCGCTGCCGCACTTGTTGGCGGCGATGAACGGCACGCGGTTTTCGTAGGCGCGGACCCGAGCCAACAGATCCGCTTGCACGTTCTCCAGAGCCTCGGGGTTGCGGCCGCTCGTTACCCAAGCCGTCGGCATAACGAGCGCTTCCGCGCCGCGGTCGACTAACGCGCGGGAAATCGTCGGAAGCCGGCCGTCGGCACAAATCAGCACGCCGAGTACGCCGACCTTGGTCTGGACGGGTGCCAACTGTTGGCCGCTTTCGAACCATTGCCGATCGAAGTGCCAGAGAAAAAACTTGTCGGCACGACCGGCAAGCGAGCCATCCGCATCGATCACGAGGGCGGCGTTATGTGCACGTCCGTCGCGCAAGACGGCGGCACCGGCAACGATCACTGTCGCCGTCTCACGGGCGATAAGGCGTAATCCTTCGATGGCATCTTGCGTTTCGTTCGCACCGAGCGGCGCCTTGCCGAGCACGTAGGCCGGGAACGTCGCTTCCGGAAGAACGATCAAGTCGGCTTTGCGAGACGCCAGACGGGCTGCATCGAGGGCGCGTTCGAGCCCCATGCGGAAGTCGCCGCGATCGTGCGCGGCGAGCTGCAGCGCCGCGACCGCAATGGACCGAGCCATTTCGCGTCGTTCGCGGCGGCGAAGGAACGCCCCTCACACATCGTTCCGGAAGGGCGTCGCGGCGGCCCCGGGAAGATAATGGCTCGTGAGACCTACGCTATCAACGTTCTCATTATCAACGTTGTCGTTAACGCTTGCCCTGGCGAGCTCGATCCTCGCGTTCGCCATTCCTCAATCTGCGACGCCTGCCGTCGTTGCGACGCCGAAGCCGTCGGCAACGCCCGGTAAGCCTTCGACAAAGAACGTTTGCGACGCGACCAAGAGCAAGTGGGCGCACTTAAAGTGCGAAGAGTTCAATAGCTCGGCGCCCGGCGACGAGTACTTCGGCCGGATGAAAATGAGTTATCTCGGCATCGACAATACCTACAAGGATGGTGTAATTAGCGCCGGCGCCTACACGACCGACCAGCATTTGATTGCGAAGCTCGATTTTGCGACCGAAGCGTTGCGTCGGTGGGCCGCCAAGTATCCAAACGATCCCGAACTGGCGCGCTCGTATTACCTCGCAATCCAGGTGTTGCGCAAGGTGTACACTCAACCCGAGCAACAGGTGACCTGGGAGTTCATGCATTTGCTCGCCGTGAAGTACGGCAATACATATTTTGGCAAGACCGAGAAGGCCGTCATCGCGCAGGGTTTTACGGAACACTGGTTTGCGCTGGCACAACTCTGCCCCACGCCGCTTCCGCTCGGCGTCCTGTCGGAGGCCACGCCGAACGCCACGCCGGAGGCTTCGCCGGCGCCCGGTCATCCCGCCGTTGAACTGATCACGCCGCCGTGCGTCCAAGCATCGCCGGTCCCCGATCAATCAGATACTTTGATACCGCTCGGTCCGTCACCATCGCTCGGTCCCTCGCCGGCGCCGCTGATTCCCTCGCCGGCGCTCACCTCGTCGCCAGATCCTCGGGCCACAAAAGCGCCTACGTAGCCCTTCCATCACCAAAGAAAAAGCCTCCGCGGTGAGCGGAGGCTTCTCTCTTTGCCGTAATGGCGTGAAGCTTAGATCTTCAGGCCAATACCTGCGTACGGACCGCTCTCCGAAAAACCGATCGGTGCGGCATTGAGATTGTAACCACGATCGCCCTGGAAGCCGCCTTCAAAGAAGAGCGGGAACCCTGGGAACGTGTAGGTGAAGCCGATGTCGTACTTCAGGACGTTGTAGCCGACCTTGTACGTGCAAGGAGCGGTGGTTGGGGAGCAGGCCATAGCTACACTGTTGTAGTTGCCCTGTACGTCGAAGAAGTAGTAGGCGCTTCCCTGGAACGAGAAGGGCCGATCGAGATCGGGTAGCTTCTGCAGACCGACGCCTGCGCCGTCCTGCGTGGGATAGCCGTAGTTGGTCATACGTGACATGTACGCGCCAGCGAGATAGATGCGCGGTTTTAGGATTCGAAGACCTAACGCCGCCGTGAAGTCGTAGTCGTGTCCGTTAAACGCCGGAACGGCCGATTGGCCGAGTCCGCCGATCGTCGTAACGAAGCAGTCGGCTCCACCGCAGGGGTGGTTCCAGTTCCACTGGCGGTAGTCGATTGCTACCATCCAGGGCAGGTTCATCACGGGAATCTCGATGGCGCCTTGGAGCCGGTACGAGAATCCGTTGTTGTTGTTGTCGCTGGATACGCCCGGAACGAATTCATTGTAGACTTTCGGCGAAATAATATAGTCGCCGGCTACGTAGAAGTCGTAGTACGGTTTCTGCGTTGGCGTTGGTGTGGGCGGCGGCGGCGGCGGTGGTGCCGGCGGGGGTGGTGCCGGGGTCGGCGGCGGAGTCGGCGGTATGTACCGCACGACGACCAGACGCTTATCGGCAACCCAAAGAACGTACGCGCCCATGCCTTCCGAGATGACTCGGACCGGTACGAGAACGACGCCCTGATACATCATCGGCGGCACGTCCAGGGGACGAGACTCACCGTTGATGATGACCTCCGGCTTGCCGACGGTCACTTTGACCTCGGCCCCGGCTTTGCTGACCGTCACGGTCTTTGTGCTCGCGTCGAATGACACAGTTGCGCCCATTTGCTCGAACATCGAGCGAAGTGGGATTAAGAGCGTTCCGCCCCGCACCAGTGCGGCAAGGACGCGGCCTTGCTTCAGAATATCTGGCTTAGAATAGACGTGATGATCGTTATAGAGAATAGGATACTGCCCCGACGGGGGGGAACCGAAGTTCGCCGGCGGAGCAGGGTTCGCGCCCATGTCTTGCGCGATCGCGTTGGTTCCAATGTTGCCATGCGATGCGCTAGGCTGGGCTGCGACCGCGTTGAGTCCGAGTCCGGCTACCATTAGCGCGGCCAGGACTCCAGTGCTCAGTCGCTTCAATGTGTCCTCCTAGCTGTTATGAGACCTATGGGATGCCTTTGACCGGCCCTAGGGGACGGGCTCCGGCACTGCCCGTTGCACCCTTTTCGGGAAACGGCCGATTGCCTCCCCTGCACTGAGAGGCCGGGGCCCCTCTAGGTTCGGTCGTTAGGCAAGCTTCTCGCGAAGCTTCGCGAGGAACTTGGCCTTGTCGATGATATAGCGCTCGTGCGTGCCCTCTGCGACGGCTTCCTGCTCGTCGAAAACCTGGACGGCAAAGCTCACACGCGGTCCGTCGAGCATCACGACTTCCACCTGCGTTCTGACGATAAAGCCGACCGGAACCAACTTACTGTGCTCGAGAGCGATATGCGTGCCGAGGGTAACTTGTCCGGCGCCCAAAATGGGTTCGATGCAATGGATCGCCGCGGTCTCGACCATCTGAACGAGCACCGACGTGGAGAGGACGTCGACGCCCTTGTTGCCGGATTTTTCGGCCGTCATCCACTCCTCGACGCGGCTTTGGAGACTGTACGAGCGGCCGATGTCGAGTTTCGCGCTCATCCCAGCGGGAGATACGCCCTGCAGCCGATTACCTCATGCCGCGGTTCTAGCACAGGGCGGAATAAGGCTTGAATCAAATGGCACCGCTCGCCGTATATGAGACCATGAAGGATCGGGTTGAGAAGCAGATGCTTAGAACGACGCTGTTGACGCTCGCCGTGGCTCTGGCCGCACCGGCGCTCGTCGCGTGTGGCAAGAAGCCGCCACCAGGACCGATGCCGCTGAGCGTCGATGCTGCTGCGGCCACGCGTCAGACCATCGCGACCTATATCACGCTCGACGGACAGATCTCTCCCCTCGATCAGTCAACCCTCGCCTTTCAGCAGAGCGGCACGATCACGAAGATTACCGTGAACATCGGCGACATGGTAAGGAGAGGCACGTTACTGGCGACGATCGATCCCTCGACCCTGCAAGCTCAGCTCCAGCAAGCGCAGGCGCAGGCGGCGCAGGCCTCGGCTTCGGCCCAGGGTGCCGTCGTCGGCTATCCGGTTCAGACGCAGACCAACGCGGCCACCCTGCAAACGGCGAAGGCGTCGCTTGCGAACGCCAAGCTGGTCTTCAATCAGAATCAGCAGCTGTATAAACAAGGCTACGTCTCTGAAACGCAGTTGCAGCAGTCGCAGGCGAACTACATTCAAGCGCAGCAGGCGTATAACAATGCCGTCGTCGGACTGCGCAACAACGTCGTTAGCCTCCAAAGCGTACGTTCGCAGCAGGCTCAGGCAGCGGCAGCCGCAGCGCAAGCGCGCGTCTTAGGAACGCAACTGTCACAAACATACCTGTACGCCCCGTACGACGCCGTCGTGGCGAACCGTCTGCTCGATCCCGGCGCGTACGCGTCGCCCTCTCAGCCGGTACTTCAGGTCGCTCGTATCGATCGCGTTTGGATCAACGTCAACGTGCCCGACGACGATCTTCCCTACGTTCGTTCGGGGAGCGTCGTGTCGTTCGAGTCGTCCTCGTTGCCCGGACGCCGCTTCAGCGCTCCGATCGGTACCGTCAACGCCGTTCCTACCTCGGGGACGCTATCGTACCTCGCTCGACTTGAGCTCCAGAATCCCGGTTACGTGTTGCGCGGCGGGATGCTGGTGACCGTGACGGTGACGAAGGAACGAGCCGTCGGTGCCACCGTCGTTCCCCGCAGTGCCGTGGCGCAGACTCCCAACGGCAACGTCGTCTACGTCGTCTCCGACAACAAAGCCGAAGCGGTCCCCGTTCGCGTCGGAGTCCAGACCGACACGCTCGCGCAAGTGATCGGTCCTCGGGTACAGCCGGGGATGATGGTGATAACGACGCGCCCCGATGCTCTTAAGGATGGCAGCCTCGTCGCCGTCGCCAACGCGCCCGCACCGGCGCCTTCGGGCGCAGGCGCGGTGCATTGAGCATGAAGGGCAGCACACTTTCCGCGCGAGCGCTCGGCGCCGCACTCGTGCTCGGGAGCCTCGCGACCGGGGTCGGGTTGGCGCAGAGCGCGCCCGATCAGAGTGACAATCAGGTCGTTCCGGGCATTTCGATGCCCTCGCCGATGCCTCAGCCGACCGTCAGCGGAACCCCGATTCCCTATCCAGCCTATGGAACGCCGGCCCCCGATGTCGAGCAGTTGACGCCGAAGAAGGGCGTTCCGCAATCGATATCGCTCAGCGACGCGGTTCGGATCGGCGTTGCGCTCTCGCCGGTATTCGCAAACGACAACGCGCAATGGGCCGCGATCCACGCGAAATATACGTCGGAGCTGCAAGCGCTCTACCCGGCGGTGAGCGGCAATGCCCAGGCCGCGAAGTCGTATACCAACGGCTCGTCGGGGTCGATAAGCAGCCCGAGCCCGCCCCCCGGCTCCATCGTGCCGCTCAGTACGCCGACGAAGGCGCCGTTCGGCGTCTATAGTCAGAGCACGGTTTCGAGCGAGTCGGCCACGATCTCGATTACGCAACTGATTTACGATGGCGGCCGGACGATCGCGGCGATCCGTTCGGCTAAAGAGGCCGACATCGCCGGGCGCGCGACGCTGCTGCGCGATCTCCAGACGCTGGCACTCAATATCGCCAACGCCTACTATACGGTGCTCGAGGATAATGCGACGGTAACCGCAGATGCGCAGCTCGTGCACGAGTTCGAGGTCAACGAAGCTTCGGTCGCGGCGCAGATTCGCAACGGCGCCGCCCCGCGCTCCGACATCGCCGCCGCGCAGTTTCAGACCGCGCAAGCCAAGGGAAACCTCGTGACCGCGCAGGGCGCCGCGATCGGCGCTCAGGGAACCTTCGCGACGACGCTCGGGCTCGACGCCGATGCCATGGTCGTGCCGAAGTCGCTGCGGGCACAACCACCCGTTCCAAATCCGACATACGCGGCTTCGTTGAAGCGCGCGCTGGTTATGCGCCCGGATTATATTGCGGCGGCGTACACGGTTGAATCGGATCAGGAGGGCGTTCGTTATGCAAAGCTGGCCCGGTTTCCGGTTCTGACGGCCTCCGGTAACGACGGCTTCGGGAGGACGTTCATCAACTGCTATTCGACGACGAACGAAACCAAAACGGGAATCGTATATCCGGTTTCGGAGTGTCCCGGACCGCCGGCTTGGTCGAACGACAAATCGATCGCCCTGAACCTAACGGTACCGCTGTACGATCAAGGTCTGACCAACTACAACGTGGCGGTTGCGGCATCGCAGCTGGATCAAGCGCTAGCGACGCTGAACACGACGAGGCTCACCGTCGAGTCGGACGTGCGCTCGGCCTTGGCGACGCTGATTTCGTCGCGAGCGTCGCTCGTCCAGGCGAAGTCGGAGCTTACGTCGGCGCAGGTCTCGCTCGATGCGACGCAGGCGCAATACCGGGTCGGGGCGTCGACGATTCTCAACGTCGTCACCGCCGAGGCAAATCTGAGTACCGCGCAATCGACATACATTACGGCCCTCTACGGCGTTTATACGGCCGAGCAAAACTACTTGTACGCCACCGGTGTTAGCGACGTTCAGCTCTAAATGACGCCGGCAGCTTCGCAAGCGCCGGCGACGATATCGGACCCAATCAACGCGGCGATCCTTGCGATCTCGGAAGATCGTCTGGTAGGCTTTCAAACCGATCCTTTCGGTGAGATCGCCGCGCGCGGCGGCATCCCCGTGCAGACCGTCATCGAGCGAATCGTAGCGATGCTGCAGGCCGGCACGATTCGCCGCGTGCGTCAAACGTTGCTTTCCACGAGCCTGGCGCGTGGAGCCCTCTGCGCGTGGGAAGTCCCGCCCGAGAAGCTCGACGCCGCCTTCGAATTTATGTTTGCCGAAGATCCGTTCTCCGGCCACGTCGTCATAAGGTCCACGGATTCCGTTTCGGCCGGGAGCAGTTACCGGCTTTGGACCACGCTCAAAGTCCCGCAAGGCTTCTCGCTGCGCAAGCACGCCCAATGGCTGAGCCGCCAAGTTGGCGCACAGCGCTTTGCGATCATGCCGGCCAAGATGCTCTTCGCGCTGGGAGTCGGCCACGTTCGCCGGCGGGGACTCGAACCGGGCGCTCGCGCCGACGAGGTCGCCCGCCCGCTCGATACGTCGATCGTCGAGCTCTCCGAGCAGCAATGGAAAGTGCTGGTTACTCTGAAACGAGAGTTTGCACCCGAGGAACTCGTGCGCGACCTTTGGGCGGCGCGCGCTCGAGAAGCCGGCGTGGATCTCCAAACGTTCGTTGACGTCGCTCGAGAGCTCGAGAAGCGCCGTGTGATCGGCCGGTTCTCGACCTTTCTCGAGCACGTCAAAGCGACCGCCGGCGACGAACGCGTGACGCGCTATAACGCGCTCTTTCACTGGGCCGTACCGTCGGGCTCGGAGGTTCGCGCCGGTTGCGAGGTCGGGCGCCATTACGTTATCACGCACGCCTATTGGCGGGACGGCGGCCCCGAGTTTCACGACGTCAACGTCATGGCCGTCGCGCATGGAATGGAGAAGCCGGTCGTGCTCGCCCATAAAGCGGCGATCGACCGGCACTTGCGGGAGGCCGGAGTGGAGTTCGCCTATACCAACGTCTTTTGGGGCGGTCGCAGCGAGATCAAACCGTCGGAGATTGCTCCGAGCGCCTATCGCGACTTTTGCGCCCAACGCGGCATCGATCCCGAAGCAATGCTTGCGCAGCCGGATGAAGAACTGGGATCCGCATGAGCGTCAGGATCACGTCATTGCTCGTCGCGCTGTTGGCAGCGGTTGCGTTGGCCGGCTGTGCGAAGGTCTCCGGTTCGGGCTCCGCCGCGGCGGGCCATCCGTGGACCCAGCCAGGAGTCTTTCGCTGGTCCGAGGGGACCGATCCCAAGAGTCTCAATCCGGTGCTGGATTCGGCCTCGCCGACTCTGGATCTCTCGATGTTCGTCTTCTCGTGGGCGATCCGCTACGACTCGAAGGGGCGCCCCGTTCCAGATGCACTGCGCGAAATCCCAACCATTGCCAACGGCGACGTTAGCAAGGATGGCTTGCGGCTGACTTACAAGCTGCGTCCGAACATGAAGTGGCAAGACGGCGCTCCGCTGACCTGCGACGACCTCAAGTTTACCTGGCAAGTTGTGATCAATTCGCATAACAACGTCGTCACGACCGATGGCTACAAGAACATCGGCAGCATCGATTGCTCGAATCCGCTCGTCGCCGTGATTCACATGAAGAAGCTCTATGCGCCTTTCCTGCAGCAGCTCTGGAGCGTGAATGGGAACGCCCCAATCCTTCCGGAACATATCTTGGCGAAGTACAACGACGATAAGGGCTCGTTTAATACCGCCCCCTTTAACTCGCTACCGATTGGAAGCGGTCCCTTCAAAGTCGTCGCATGGAATCGCAGCCAAGACGTTCGAATGGTCGCTAATCCGGATTTCTACCTCGGTAAACCCAAGCTCAACGAAGTGATTTACAGGATTCTTCCCGACGAAAACACGGAAGAGACGCAGCTCCAGACCCACGAAATCGACATGCTAGCGGTTGGGACGGGGATGAAGTGGCCGCAATACGCGTCGCTAGCCGCCGACCCCGCAAACGGACTGGTCGCGATACGGGTAGACTCCTTTCTCTTTACACACGTGGATTTCAATCTGAGGCATCCGATCGTGAGCGACCGCAACGTTCGCGTTGCACTGGCCTATGCCACCAACCGTGCAGACGTCATCAGCAAGCTCCTACATGGATCGGCGAGAGCTGCCGAGACGGATCAAAGCCCGGTGCTTTCGTGGGCTTTCACGAACGACGTCACCCACTACCCATACGACCCTCAGAAGGCCCGCGCAACCCTCGATGCCGATGGTTGGAAGGTCGGCCCCGATGGCGTGCGCGTCAAGAACGGTCAGCGATTGGAGTTTACCCTTAGCACGCAGACCGAGTCCAACTACGGGAAAGCGCTACAAACCTACTTGCAACGCGAGTGGCGCGACGTCGGCGTGCAAGCCGACATCAAGAACTATCCGTCGAGTCAGTTTTTCGACAACTCCTCCAACGGGATTCTGCAAGGAGGTCATTACGACGCGGCGGGCTTTTCATGGTTTGCCGCGGCCGATCCCGACGATAGCGCGATTTACTCGTCGGAGAACTTTGCGCCCCACGGACAGAATGCAATGTTTTGGGATAATCCGGTCGCGACGGCCGCGATGAACGATGCGCTTTCGACCGTCGATCAAGCTCGGCGTAAGCGGGATTACATCGTCGTCCAGCAGCAGCTTACGAAGGACGTTCCGACCATTATCATCAGCTTCTCTCGAGTTCCGTTCGTGTATAACGCCGACCTGAAGGGTTTCGACCCGTCCCCCGTTATCTCGGCATTTTGGGATCCCTGGAACTACTCGATCTAAGGAGCGTGAGGCCATGTTGAGGATTTCTCGCTATGCGGCCGCCCTTGCGGCGGGAATCTTACTCTGCTCGTGTACCAAAGCGGGGCAGACCGTCGCCACGCACTATCTGCGTCTCGCCGATGGAAGCGGTGACATTCCCACGCTGAACCCGCACCTCTTCACCGAAGCGCCGATCGGCTACATCGCGCAGATGACGCAAGCCTATCTGGTGAAGTACGACGCGAAGAATCAGCCGTATCCCGAGCTGCTGACCTCCGTTCCGACGCAGGCGAACGGCGGCATCAGCAAAGACGGGGATACCATTACGTGGCACCTCCGCAAGGGAGTGCGCTGGTCGGACGGCGTGCCGTTCACGGCCGACGATCTGGTATTCTCCACGAAAGTCGTCCTCAACCCGGCGAATAACGAAGTCGGGCGGGACGGGTGGAACCTCATCACCAAGATGGACGAACCCGACAAGTATACCGTCGTCTACCACCTGCGGCATCCGTACGCCTCATACGAGCCGACGTTTTTCGGCAGTGCCGGTGCGAATCCGACGGTGCTGCCCCAGCATCTGCTGGGCGGCCTCCCGAATATCAACCACGCAGCCTATAACGCCAAACCCGTTGGCATCGGCCCGTTTCGCATCGTGGACTGGCGGCGTGGCGAAGGCGTCGACCTGGAGCCGAATCCCTACTACTTCCGCGGCATGCCCAAGCTCAAGCGCGTAACGTACAAGTTTATTCCGTCGCGTGACACGCTCGTGACGTCCATGCAGACCGGCGACGTGGACCTGTGGGCGCAGGCGCCCGCATCCTTCATCACGCGGCTTCTCGGCCTTTCCAACTTCACCACCGACGTCATCGTTACGCCGTGGTACTCGCACCTCGACTTTAACGTCACGCGGCCGCTCGTTAGCGACGTACGCGTTCGGCAAGCCATACGTTACGCGATCGACCGCCCCACGCTCGTCGCCAAGGTCGTGCACGGTTACGGAGTCGTCCAAGAGAGCACGGTATCGCCGAACGTCCCCATCGCCCCGAACATTCCGTTCGTCTCCTACGATCCCGCTAAGGCAAGGCAGCTCTTAGACTCGGCGGGCTGGCGCGTGGGACCCGACGGTATTCGAGTAAAGAACGGAGCTCGATTGTCGCTCCAGTTTCCTTACTATACCGGCTCGTCGGCGGCCGACGAAACGGTCGAGTTCCTCAGATCGGAGCTCAAGGCGATCGGGATCGAGATTCAGACGCGACAGTACTCCCCGGCCATGTTCTTTGCGGCCTATCAAGATAACGGCATCGTGTACGGCGGCAAGTGGGACATGACGATGTTCGCCTGGCAAACGGATCCGATTGGTGAAATTTCAAACATTTGGGAATGCGACCAAATTCCGCCCAACGGTCAAAACGTCACCCGCTTTTGTAACAAGCAGCTCGACACGCTCCTCGAGCAGTTTAAACTGACTTACGACAGCGAGGCGCATCGCAAGATCCTCGAGCAAGAGGAGAAGATCATCTCCGCCAACGTGCCGAACATCGTGCTCTACATTTGGAAAGCGGGAAACTCGTATAACAAGAATCTCACGGGCTGGAAGCCGGGCGCGTGGACGCCGTTCGACGACATGGGCAATGTCGATATATAGCATAGGCGAGGAGCGCGCAGCCTAGCAACGGGAGCGCGCGCAGGAAGGCCCACACCGGCGCGATGGCCAGCAAACCGCCGGCGCGCTGTTCGGCCAACCAAACTTCGGCAACGCTAGCGTTTGAGATCGCGTGGAAGTTGCCCAACGAATCGGGCCACACCGGCGCCGGATGATGCGCGGCGAGCAGCGCCGCTCCCGCAAAGAGCATCGCGATGGGCAACGCCACGCGCCAAGCGATGCGCGCCTCGTCGTCGGCACCCAGCGCGCCGAACGCGGCCAACGCCGCGCTTGCGAGCAGTGCGCTTTGAGCGATGCCGGTCGGACGTTGTGCCAAACCGAGCCAATCGATCGAGACGAGCAGCGCGCCGGCCAGCGCGAGCGTCCGGGCCGTCGCGCGCGTGTGCAACGCGCACCAAAGCGCCGCGGGAAAGGCGATCAGAAGATCGTGCTCGTGCAAGAATATGGCAACGAACGGCACGAGCGTCGACCACGCGGCAAATCGCGCAAACGCATCGCGTACGCGCACCGCGAGCAGCAGCGCAGAGGCCAGGGCGAGGATTGCTGCGACGGCTGCAATCAGTTGCGCGAGACGCGGGATCGCGCCAAAACCGTACGCGATCGCGGCCGGGGCTAACTGAATCGTCACGAACCGCTCGGCCGCGCTGTGAGCGGCCGCAGCCGCGGCATAGGCAACGGGCCAAGTCCAACCGGCGGCTACGGCGCCCAAGGCGTAGGTAATCGCTGCCGCTGCGGCGATGGCGATAGCCGCGCGCCGGCGTCCGAGCTGCGACGCCAATCCAAAGGCGACGTTGGGTACGGCAAACGCGAGGGTCGCAGCGGCCGTGGCCATCAGTATGGAACGGTCGGCGAGCACGACGAGCAGCGTCGCTCCAAGGAATGCCGGCAACGCGAGCTGTCCCAAGGCGAGATCGCTCGTGATCGGCCCAAATGCAATCGCCAGCGCCAGTGCGGCACAGAGAACGAACGCGCCGCGCGGTGCGCCGCTAGCGCGAAGCACGGTGGTAATCAGCGCCAGAAGCGCGCCCGCAAGGACGACCGCCCAGAGCGTGGCCGCCGCTCGATAGGGCAGCCGCGCGAAGAGGCTCCAGAGCAGCAGGGCCGGCGGCGGATTGATGAACGGTAAGAGCTCGTCACGTCGTGCGTCAACGCCGGGGACGCTGCGTTCGGCCTGCCAGATTTCCTTAGAGTACGGATCGACGTGGGCGTTCCACGCCGATCCCGCCGACCAATACGCCTCGAAGTCGCGCAAGGGCGGCCCCGGTGTCGGCAACGGTCGCGCTGCGAGAAGGGCGACCGCTATTGCAACGTATGCGAGCGCGAGCAGCCATACGCGACTCACCAGCCGAAGGCGCTCGTTGAGCCGGGGGTTGCGATCGCGTGCGATTGCGTCATAACGAGGAGCAGCCCCAGCAGCGTTGCCAGATACCAGACGCTCACGCGGCCACGCGCGCCGAACGTCATCTTTGCGGCTCGCGGATCCACGCGACCCCGCCATGCGGCGATAATCGAGGGCAGCCCGAGCGCGCCGATGATTACAATGAAGAGCAGCGGGATGTGCCAAAAAATTGCAAAGCCGACGAAGAGCATGAAGCCGGCGATCCAGAGTGGCGGCCACACGGCCCCGATGATTCGGCCGCCGTCGAACGGCGGCACGGGAAGCATGTTGAAGAGGTTGAGAAACGCCGAAAGATCGGCGCACGCGAACCAGAAACGATCCTGCGTTACGTCGCCCACGGCATAGCAGGCCGCGGCGAGCCCGAGGCCGGTCAACGGTCCAGCAAGCGCGATGTAGGCATCCTGCTCGAGATCATCCGGCGCGGCGCCCGCCGTAAACGCGCCCAACAACGGAACGAAGGCCGGCAGGCGCACCGGCAAGCCGTACGCGCGAAATGCGAAGTAGTGCCCGAGCTCGTGCGCGAGCAAGAGCAGCATTACGACGACCGCGAGCTTCCAACCGAAAATGACGACGTAGATCCAGAGCGAGAGCAGAAAGCTCCAGCTGAACCCAAAGAGTTTGGCGCCGAGAACAAAGAGCAGCTTGAACTTAACGAGGAACGCCACGATGGCAGCGAGGATCGCGCCGATCCCTCGGTTACGTCGTTGGACCGGCTTGGGAGTTTCGGGCTGCTCTCGGGACGGCGGCTTCGCGGGGGGCGGGAGGTAATCCACGCAGTGGTCTTCAACCGCGACTCGTGCCGGTCATCGTAATTCTTGGCGGGGGCTTTGCCGGAATGGCCGTGGCCCGCCGGCTCGAGCGACGTCTGCGCCCGGACGAAGCCGAGATCGTCGTGCTTAGCCGCGACAACTACACGCTCTTCACACCGATGCTGCCCGAGGTGACGTCCGGCGAGCTCGAAGTCCGTCACGTCGTCACGCCGATCCGCGAGCAGTTACGGCGCAGCCGCTTCGTTCTGGCCGACGTCGACGAAATCGACGTCGGAGCGCGCACCGTGCGGTACCATCACGTTCTCACCGGCACGAGCGTGGTCCAGCCCTTCGATCATCTCGTGCTCGCGCTCGGAGCCTCGACTTCGACTTTCGGTCTGCCCGGCGTAGCGGAGTACACCTGGGCGCTCAAGACGCTCGACGACGCCGACGCGCTGCGCAATCACTTGGTTTGGCTCTTAGAACTCGCCGACACGATCGGCGATGACGCGCGGCGCGAGCGCCTCTTGACCCTCGTCGTCGTCGGCGGTGGTTTTACTGGCGTAGAAACAGCGGGTGAAATCGTGGAGCTTTTTCGAAGCGTGTTGCGCTTCTACAAGCGTTTGCGGCCGAAGCAAGTCAAGATGCTTTTGGTCGAAGCGGGACCCACCTTGCTCGCGGGTCTTCCTGCGAAGATGGGCGAGTATTCGCGCCGCGTCCTCGAGCGTCGCGGCGTTGAAGTGATCACGGGCGATGGCGTTACGGGGGCGGACGCGAGCGGACTCAATCTTCAGAGCGGACGGCGCATTGAGACCGAAACCATCATCTGGAGCGCCGGCGTGCAACCCTCTCGGACGGTTGCGAGAGCCGCTCTGCCGAAAACGAAACGCGGTGCCGTCGAGACGCAGAGCGACATGCACGTTCCCGGGATCGCCGGAGTCTGGGCGCTGGGGGACTGCGCGTCGATTCCGGACGGAGAGGGCGGCGTCTATCCGGCGACGGCGCAACACGCAATTCGTGAAGGGCCGTGCCTAGCCGAGAACATCGTGGCCGTGTTGCGCGGCAAACCGACGAAACCGTTTCGCTACAGCTCGCTCGGGATGATGGCCGCATTGGGAGGCCGCAAGGCCGTCGCACAACTTCCGGGCAACTACGTCATCACCGGCTTCATCGCGTGGTTTCTTTGGCGCACGTATTATTTGTTGCGGTTGCCGGGACTGGACCGCAAACTTCGCGTGGCATTCGACTGGACACTCGACTTGCTTTTTCCACGGGACACGGCTGAACTGCGCCTCGGCGAGCGCGAACCTGAAGCGAGGCACGAAGAGATGGTCTCGCGCTCGTAGAAGGCCTAGAGATGCTCCGCGAGCCGATCGAACACCTCATTCGGGACCCCAAAGAGTTCACGCGCGACGTCAAGTTCCCCGATCCAGGGGAGATTCGCGTCTATGACGAGACGCTGCGCGACGGCGAACAGATGCCGGGCGTTTGCTACACGCCGGGCCAGAAGCTGGAGATCGCCAAGGAGCTCGCCGCGATTGGCGTGCACGTCATGAGCGTAGGCTTTCCGGCTGCGTCGGCGGGTGATCGCCGCACGCTGCAACTCGTCATGGAGGCCAAACGGCGTGGCGAGTTGGGCGACGTCGAGATCGTCGTGATGTGCCGCAGCAACCGCAGCGACATCGACGTTACGGTCAAAACCTTGCGCGACGTTGGAATCGAGCCGCGGGAAGTGACGTTCTTCGTCTTTACCAGCGGTAGCGATCTGCATCTGAAATATAAGATCGGCAAGACCCTGTTGCGTTACGAAGGACGCGACGAGCACGAGTGGCTCGATCTGCCGTTGGCGTTCTACCGTGAAGCGAATATCCGTCTGCAGTGCGACGCGATCCGGCATGCCCGCGAGTGCGGCGTGGAGCGCATCGAGTTCGGCGCCGAAGACGGCAGCCGCGGTGACGTCGCGTACTTCATCGAGTATTTCAAGGCGGGGCTGGAGGCCGGCGGAACGCGCCCGGCGTGGCCCGATACGGTGGGAACGCTGACGCCCGAAGCGACGCGCTGGTACTGTTCGTGCATCGTCGCCGCGTTACCGCACGGGCTGCCGATCGTCGCGCATCTTCACAACGACTACGGCCTGGGGACCGTCAATGCGATCACGGCCGTTTCGTGCGGCTTCAAGGTCGTATCGGTGACGGCTAACGGCTACGGCGAACGGGCCGGCAACGTGAAGCTGCACGAGTTCGTCGTTGCGCTTCGCGTTCTCTACGGCATCGAGCTGCCCGGCTTCAAGTATGGGAAGTTGCGCGAGTTGGCGCGCTTCATGGAGCGCATGAGCGGCATTCCGCTGCAGCAGCACGAACCGATCGTCGGCTCCAAAGTCTTCGCACACGAGTCCGGCATTCATACGCAGGCGATGCTGATCGATCACCGGATGTATGAAGCCGTTCCGGCCGAACTGGTGGGCGCAGATACGAGCTGGGTTTTCGGAAAACACACCGGCGCCGCGCTCGTCGAGGATACGCTGCGTCGCCACGCCCAGCATCTCGCACGCGCGGGCATCGAGCCTTCTTCCGATTTGGCGCATCGCGTAACCGACGAAGTCAAACGTCTACGCGAAGAGCGCGCCGCCTCGAGCAAGAGCGAAGAGACGATCGAGCTCTACGAGGTCGCGATGCGGCGCCTTTCGCTGAGTGAAGAAGACGTCGTGGATATTGCGATCGCCTTAGGAGCCCCCGCAAAAGCATCATAATTGTCATCCCGAGGTCTCCCGATGTCATCCCGAGGTCTCCCGATGTCATCCTTACCCTTCGACTCCGCTTCGACAAGCTCAGCGTCGCTCAGGACTGCGCTTCGCGCAGGCGCTAACGAACTTGGACTTTCGG
>DATMKR010000112.1:0-12447 GCA_035571115.1 Candidatus Acidiferrum sp.
TTGCGGAATCGCTCGACTTGCAAGCCACACTCAACCGTTTGCTCGCCATCATCGTTCCGGAGTTTGGCGACTGGGCCGCAATCGATCTCTTCGACGAAAGCGACCGCTTAAAGACCGTCGCGGCCATTCACGCCGATCCGAAGAAGACACGTCTGGTAAAGCGTCTCGTCGGGCGTTACACCCACGATCGGCACTACGAGCCTGCAATCGCTGCCGCCCTGCGAAACGGCCAGCCGATCGTCATCCACGAAGTGAACGTCGAGCTCCTCGAAAAAGTCGCGACCCGTCACCTGCTCGAAGTGATTCGCGAGCTGGAGCCGCGCTCGGCCGTCACCGTTCCGCTACGCACCCGCGGGCGAACGATAGGATCGCTCGTCGCGTACTGGTCGCAGACTCCGCGGCGGTACGCCGTCGCCGATTTACCGCTCTTCGAAGAGCTCACGAAGCGCGCGGCCGTTTCGATCGGGCACGCGCGCCTTTACGAACGCGAGCGTGAGATCGCCGCGGAGTTTCAGCGTGCGGCGTTACCGATTTCGCTTCCCCAAGTGCGCGGCATGCGCTTTGACGGCATCTACGTGCCGGCCAGCGACCGCGAGTTACTCGGCGGCGACTGGTACGACGCGCTGCGCCTCAACGACGGGCGCATCGTCATTTCGGTCGGCGACGTGGCCGGCAGCGGTCTGTCTGCGGCGGTGATCATGGCCTCGATGCGACAAGTCATTCGCGGGGTCGCGCAGGTCTACGCCGACCCGATCGCGATGCTCGATGCCGCCGATCGCACGCTGAAAACCGAGTATCCCGACATGTTCGTGACGGCATTCGTCGGCGTGCTCGACCCGGTCGCGCAAACGTTCGCGCACGCATCGGCTGGGCATCCGGCACCATTCCTGCGCGATGACGCGGGCGCGGTGACGGCACTCGGAACGAGCGGACTGCCGCTGGGTTTGCGCGTTCGCGGCGAGGTCGCCACGACGACACCACTGCCCCGTTCCGGCCTTTTGATTTTCTACAGCGACGGTTTGATCGAGGCAGATCGCGACGTCGTGCACGGTTACGAACGGCTCATGGCGACGCTCGCTCGCCCTGAGATTGCGAGCAGCTCGAGTCCAGCCGGCGCCCTTTATCGCGCGATGCTCAAGCGCGGTGGGAACGACGACGTGGTCGTGTTGACGTTGCGGCTCGAGGCGCCTGAAGCCAACGTTCACGACGGCAATGGCGAAGGCGCGCAGCGCTGGGCCTTCGATAGCAGTGACGCTCAGAGGGCGCATGCGGCACGCCACTCGTTCGTCGAGGCCTTGCGCGACGCCGGCCTGCGTCAGAAACAACTCGATGCGGCCGAACTCGTCTTCGGCGAACTGCTCGGCAACGTCGTGCGCTTTGCTCCCGGACCGGTCGAGCTCGTGCTCAATTGGACCCACGCCGCTGCGCCGGTTCTGCACGTGCTCGATCGCGGTCCCGGCTTTACCTTCGCGCCAAAGCTGCCGTTGGATCTGCTGAGCGAACGCGGGCGCGGCCTCTACATCGTCTGGTCGCTCGCGGAAGACTTCAACGTGACGCCGCGCCACGACGGCGGCGCGCACGCACGTGCCGTGCTTGCAATCGTTTAGGTTCGACTAGTCGTTGCGCGTCTCGTCGGCCAACTCTCGACCGACACGATTCTCGGCGCGCTTTGAAGACGTCAACGCTCGACGCACGACCAACGGTATCGCCGACTCGGTGACCAGGCAAGCTCACGCGAACCGAGGCTTTCGGGGCTTAATCGTCTTCTCACGCTGGCTTAATCGTGGGCTAATCGCGATTCGATGTTCGCACACTCGGATTCGGCTTCAATTGTACTTTAACGAGATTGGGCCTTCGACGAGACGGGCCTTTGAGGAGATGCTGCGATGACCACCAAGTCGTTAAGCGTGATTTCCGTCAGCGTGATTGCCGTGGTTGCAATCGTTGGAGGGATGCTCACGAGTGTGCTTCGGTCTTCGTACGAACGGGTGCCTGATAAAAATGGACCAAGCGTGGTCCGCGTAAGCATCGTAGACGGTTCGGCAGTCATCCAGCGTGGCGACAGTCACGTGCAGACGAACGCCGTGCCCAATGCGCCGATGCTTACGGGCGACTACATCTGGACCGGTGGAACGTCGCGCGCCGAGTTGCAGTTTGACGGCTACACGGCCGTTCGGCTGGCCGGAAGCGTGCAGGCGCGCATCGTTAGCAACGACCCGAGTAATCGAAGGGTGCAGCTTGCGGCCGGCACTATAGAGGTCGGAATGCTGCGCGACGGCCGGACGATGGAGGTCGACACCCCGTCGGTTACCGTTCGCACGCAGCGGGCCGGCGACGTTCGGATTTCGGTCGGTGGGGACGGATCGAGTTTGGTCAGCGCGCGGCGCGGTAGCGTCGATGTGGTTACACCGCAGCGCACCTATCCGCTCGGTCCCGGCACGACGCTGGTCGCGGAGGGCTCGGCATCCGATCCATCGATTACACAGAGTCCCGAAGTCGCATTCGATTCTTTCGACGAGTTCAACGCAGAGCGCGACAGGACGATGGTCGCCGGGTTGAATGCAAGCCCGAATCTGAGTCCGACGCTTGCCGGTTACGACAACTTGGATGTCTACGGTCAGTGGCAAGCCGTCGCAGGCTACGGACAATCTTGGGTGCCGAACGAGCCGGCCGGGTGGGCGCCCTATCGCAACGGTTCTTGGACGTGGGAAGGCAGATACGGTTGGACGTGGATAGGCTCCGAGCCGTGGGGCTGGACGCCTTACCACTACGGTAACTGGTACTACTGCAACTGCGGTGCTTCCGGGTGGGCATGGCTGCCGCCGGCAAATGCGTCCACGCCGGCTTGGTCACCCGCGCTCGTGGGGTTCTTCGAATTCAACACCGGGGCTGAAGTTGCGTACAACAACAACTGCGGCGGAAACTTCGGCTACGCCCCCGGCAGCTATAATGGTCCGGCTCCCGCTGAACCGGCTAGCAACGCGGCTCCGTATAGCTCCGGCGCCCCGGCGCCGTACGGCGTTGGTGGCCCAGGCCCTGAGGGCAACGGCTACCCAGAGAATCCGTACGGCGAAGGCTCCGGATACCCGCCTGCATACGGCGGCCCTGCGCCTGGGTACGGCTACCCCTATCCTTATATCGGGTGGGTACCAATCGCGCCCTATGAACCGTTTTATCCGTGGTATCCTACCGCGTGGCTCGGGTTTGGATGGGGATTCCCTGCAACCAACATCACCAATGTCACCTATATCAACAGGATCTACCGTAACTTCCGCCACGGCGGAGCGACCGCAACGACATTTCGACACTTCCGCCACGGAACGGTTCACGGACACACGGTTGCGGTAGACCCGCGCGACATCGGGCGTGCTCTCAGCACAATTCATGGTACTCTCCCGATCTCGCCGACGCGCGATAACTTGGCCTTGTCGCATGGCAGAGCGCACGCGCCGCTTACGTTCTCTAAAGCCTTCAAGTCGGCGCGCTTCGCGTCGGATAGAGCGCTTGCCGCGCGAACCTCGTTCGCGCAGCAGCAGAAGGCTGTTACCGAAGCGATGCACGGCGGACCTGCACGGCACGTCGGTGCGCATGCGACAGTGGCTCGTGCAAGCGCCCTCGGATCTCATGCGAATGTGGCGGCGACTCGCACGCGCGCAACTATGTCGCATCAGATCGCAGCAGTTGGTCACGAGAACACGCCCGTGACCCGCGAGAATGCAGCACCAGCGGTACGTGCGAATGCCGCGCCGCGCGAGAATAACGTGACGGCGCGTGAGAATGGCCAGATACGCGAAGGCCCGGCGGCATCGCGCCAAGTAAACGCCAACCGCAGCGAGGTCGCCCCATCTACGCCGCGGCAGCACTTCAGTGAGGGACGTGGCGAGGCGCGGCCAGCCGGCTTCCCGGTGCATTCCGACGTCGCAACCTCAGCAGCCGGTAGTCGTGAGGGTGTAGGCTCCGCGCCGGGTGAAGGCGGGCGAGAAGAGGGGCCACCATCCGATTCGTGGGGTCGTTTCTCCACATCGCGCGCCGAATCGTACGAAAGCGCGCGCAACCCGTACACCGATCGCGAAGCTGGGCGAGAAGATCAGACGCCCTCCGATCCCTGGGGCCGATTCTCCGCTTCGCGCGGCGAATCGTACGGAAGCACACGTAACCCATACCAAACGGAGCGCAATACGTACGCGGGGCGCGATTCTTACGCATCATATTCGCGCGGTTCGTATCCATCGTACTCACGCGGATCGTATCCATCGTACTCACGTGGGTCGTATCCATCGTACTCACGCGGATCGTATCCATCGTACTCACGTGGGTCGTATTCATCGTATCCGCACGGCTCGTATAGGTCCGCTCCTTCGTCTTCGCGCGGTTACTCGGCACCGTCGCACCCATCCGGCGGCAGTAGTGGGCGAGCTGGAGGTGGCCGGCCGCCTCACTAGCGTCCGCCGCTACCCTATGGTGTAGCGACCAGAGCCCGCGAATCGCCGGGGGCCGTGTCTGATACGGCACGGCAACGGTCTAGGTGGGGATTTTTAGTGTTGTAAACTCGCTGCTGAGACACTACACTAGCAGCGGATGCGCCGGCAGGATTACACGATCTTCGCGTACGCCAACGCCGGCGTCTTCTGCGATGGCTACATCCTCAGCAGCATCGGCCTCGCGCTAGTTACGCTCACGCCGCGATTCGGCCTCAACGCGGTAACGACGGGCATCATCGGCGCGGGCACGCTCTTCGGCATCCTCGTCGGGGCGCCGCTCTTCGGCCACCTCACCGACCGTCACGGGCGCCGCATTCTGATGATCGCCGATCTCGGCGCATTCGTGGTCATCGCCATTGCGCAGATTTTCGTCACCGCCGCCTGGCAACTCATCGCGCTGCGCTTTCTGTTGGGCGTGGCGATCGGCGCCGACTATCCGATCGCAACGGCGATTATCGCGGAGTTCATGCCGGCAGCGCGCCGCGGCGCCGCGCTCAGCGCGATGGAAGGCGTGTGGTCGCTGGGCGCCGCTGTCGCCTATATCGCCGGATACATGCTCCTCGAGACGGGGGCGCAAAGCTGGAAGTGGATCCTCGCCAGTCCCGCGATCTTTGCGGTAATCGGTTTGCTGCTGCGCGCGAGCGCTCCCGAATCGCCGATGTGGCTCGCGGCGCGCGACGCCGGCGAACTGCGGGTCGTCTCGTTCGGAACGCTCTTCCGCTCCGCCTACCGCGGCAAGCTGGCATTTGTCTCGGCGATGTGGCTGCTGCAGGTCGTGCCGCTCTTTGCGATCTACACTTACGCGCCGACCGTTTTGGCCGCGTTGGGCTTGGGCAGTAGCGGTTCGCCGGCGGGAAGCATTGCGATCACAATGGCCTTTGCGCTAGGCGCGTTCGGCGCGATGCCGTTGGTCGAGCGCTGGGGCCGGCGACCCGTCTGCATCGGAGGATTCGCGCTCGCGGTGCTGGCATTCGGCATCCTGCCGTTTGCGCGAACCGCGATCGTCGTCGTCGCATTTCTCGCCTACGCGATCGGGATGGGTGCGGGGACGGTGCTCGAACTCATCTATCCGGCCGAGCTTTTCCCCACCTCGATCCGCGCGTCGGGAGCCGGATTCGCAGCGGGGGTGAGCCGGGTGGGCGCATTCGTCGGAACGTTCCTGTTGCCGATCGGCATGGCGCGTTTCGGCGTGACGGCGGTCATCCTCGGCGCGTGTGCGCTCTCGGCGATCGGACTCTGGATCTCATTGCTCTGGGCACCCGAAACGAAAGGAACGGCAATCGTATGATTCTGGCAACGCTGCTGCTTGCCGTGGCGGCAAACGCCGTCGCGATCACGCATCACGTTCTACACGTGGACGGCACGACAATACCCTATACCGCGCGCGCCGGCACGATCGCGCTCAAGAATGCAAAAGGCCAGCCCGATATCTCGATGTTCTACACGGCTTATACGAAAGATGGCGCCGATCCGGCGAAACGCCCCGTGACGTTCTTCTACAACGGCGGTCCGGGCGGCTCGAGCGTTTGGCAACGCATGGCGGCGTTCGGCCCGGTGCGCGTGGTCGTTCCTCCCCCCGGGCAGAGCGTCCGGGCGCCCTATCGCGTCGTCGACAACGAGTACTCGCTGCTCGACGTCACCGACGAGGTGTACGTCGACGCGCCCGGCACCGGCTTTAGCCGCCTACTGCCCTCAGGAAAGCCCACCGACGCCTACGGCGTCGACGCCGACGCCGCCGCCTTCGCCCAGTTCATTCGTCTGTATTGCTCGCAATACGGCCGCTGGAACGCACCGAAGTACCTCTTCGGCGAAAGCTACGGCACGATTCGCTCGGCCGCCGTCGCGCGGCTGATGGAGAACGGCTTCGGTCAAGCGATCGATCTCAACGGTGTCGTGCTGATGTCGTCGGCGCTCAACGTCGATCTGCTGTGGGACGACGCGATGGTCGGCGGCAACGACTGGCCGTTCGTGCTCTTTTTGCCGACCGAAGCGGCCACCGCGTGGTATTACCATCGCGTCGCCGACCGGTCGACAGATCTCCCGACGTTTCTCTCGCGCGTCGAACACTTCGCGCTCACCGATTACTTAACGGCCCTTGCCGAGGGCGACGCGCTGCCGCCCGACCGGCGCGAGGCGATCGTCGCGCAGCTCAGCGCCTACACCGGCTTGTCGCGCGCGACGATCCGCGCCGCGAACCTGCGCATCGCACCAGGGCGATTTCGCAGCGAGCTGCTCCGTGACCAGGGCAAGATGGTCGGCTATATGGACGCGCGGTACTCTGGTTACGACCCGGTCGGCAACCGGGAAGAGCCGGGATGGGACACTTCCGATCTTGCCACCACGCCGCAAGTACAGGCGGTCTTCAACGGCTACGTTCGCGAGCAGCTCGACTATAAAACAGATCTCGAATACCTCACACTGATCGACGTGCTGAGCGAGTGGAGCTGGAAGCACCAAACCGATCTCGGGGGCACCGCCGCACTGCTCCAGCCTCCAAACACGATCGTCGACCTCTCCGAGGCGATGGCGGAGAATCCGAGCATGCGCGTCTTCGCTGCGATGGGGTACTACGATTTCTCCACGCCCTACTTTCAGCAGCAGTACGACTTCGCGCACCTGCATCTGGCGCCGGACCTGCGGCGCAACCTCACCATCGAGCACTACGAAGCCGGCCATATGGCGTACACGGATGTTGCCGCGTTGGCCAAGCTCAAAGCCGACCTGACGCGCTGGTACCTCGAACGCTAGTGGCCCACTTAGGCGCAAGGCGCAGCTCGTCGGCACCCGTCCCCGCCGCTACCCTCTGGGTCTCGAAAAAAGCAACGACGGCCTCGCGATCGCGAAGCCGTGTGCGGGATAGCGAGGGAGTTGGGCCTCGCGTTGTGGGTCTTGTAGTTTGGCTCCGCTCTAAAACGTTACTCCGTTACCGCGAGGTCCAGTGGGTCGCCAAGTCCCGTGGCGCTGCCGGCGATCGCTTGGATTGGCGCAACGTTGCCGCTTGCAGTCGCTGCAAATCCAAGGATCGCGTTCGAGCCCGGGTTAGAAACGAATATCTCACCGCTCGTCTTACTAACTGCTAGGCCAAAGCTGAAACCGTTCCCTCCGTTGAGCCCGGTCTTCGAGCCGGCGATGGTGCGGATCGGCGCGACGTTGCCGGTCGCTCCGGCGGCGAACTCGCTGATCGTCGCAGTCTTAACATCGAAGATGTAGACATTGTGCGAAGCGTCAACGGCGACCGTGTCGGTAGGCAACGTGCTGCCGGAAGCTTCCAGCCCGGTGTTGCTTCCGCCGATCTGGGCCTCCATGCTGGACGATCCCGCCGCAAAGATATCGATCGTTGCCGTCTCCGACGATGAACCGAAGCCGTTATTCGCCACGTAGAGAACGTTGTTGCTGTCGATCGCCAGACCGCCCTCGTCGGAGATGGTACGCTTCGGGTTAACGCAGCCGTTTGCTCCAGGCGCGAATACCTCGACGGCGCGGCCGGCCGCTGAGAACGTGGAAGCGAAGAGCTGGCCCGTCGTGTCGAACGCCACGGCGCTCGTATGACTGCGCGGGAAGCACGAGATCCCCGTCAAGAGATCGCCGGCCAGCCCGAACGTTTGGAGCGCCGCCTGGCCGCCCGACTCGACGTTACCGTTTGCAATGCCGATGCCTTCTTTTGAACTGAAGGCGACGGCGGTGGGTCCGTTAATGTGAGTGATGGCGGTGCTCGGCGCTACGTTTCCGTTAGCGCTTTCAGCATATTCTAGAACCGAGCCGCCCAAGCCGATGTTTTCGTTTGCGACGATGATGAGTGCAGCAGTCGCCTTGTGCGCACCGGCGATTTGATGGCCGTTATTGACATCTGGCGTCATTGCGCTGGTGACGGAAGTGGTCTGCGGCGCGCCGAGCGCCGGAATTGTGCTCGACGTTGAGCTAGTCTGCGCGCCGGAGCATGCTGCAAGCGCCATTGCTATACAGGCGGCTCCAATGTGATAAGGTGGTTTCATCTGAGGCTCCTTTGAGTAATGTTGGTATGTGTGTCGATTTTATAATGATAGGTTGTGATTAGAAAAGTATAAACGCTATGTTTGAAGTGAGTGGTCGGTGATCGTCGCAACAGTGCGCGCGATCTCGACTGTGCTGTAGAAGATCTGCTCATGTGGTGCATATGCCGCCTCCGGCACGCCCGGACGAGTCGGGCAATCCGAAACCGGCCTCGGCGGCATATCAAGGGTGTGTGAAACAATAGGGCTGTACGTCAGCGGTTAGATGGACGTGTTCGTCGCGGCCTTTGCGGAGCGCAGGCCCTTGGGCCTCGAGCAGGCGTCGCGCTGTGGTCGCCTCTATTCTTTACGACGATCGAGTGCCGGTGCTCCGCGCGGTCAGCAGATAATCGCTCTTTTTATCATCGAATGCGCAACACGATCTTGCCCTCAACACGGCCCTGTTCGATCCGGTGGTGAGCATCGACCGCGCGATCGAGTGGGAATTCCTCGACCCGTAACGGCATCGAGCGCGTACCGATCGCCTCGTTCAGTCGCTCGAAATCTTCCCGCGACATGCCGGGCGTGGCTGGCCGAGAACGGCGACTGTTGGGCAGCATCCGAAAACTCGGACGGCAACGCCGCCACGTTAACGTATTTCAAAGGTTGCACGGGCTCCGGAGAGGCTGCGACGGGATGGCAGAACGCCTCCTACGGGGGGCTCATGATCGACAAACAGGGAGACTTAGTCTCGATCGATATCTCCGATTCCGCGCTCTGGGTCTATAAGGGCTGCAATCCAGCGTGTACGCTGGTGGGAGGTCCGTTTACGCTCGAAGGTAATTCCGCCTACGGAGGCCTCAACGCGCGACGCGACCGACTGGCGCTCGGAGACTACGAAAACAGTCAGGTTGACATCTACGCATATAGTTCAACGAAGCTTATCTACCTCTACAGCATCAGCTCCGACCTTTTCCCAAGCGATTCGGTTGAAGGTGCGGCATAGCCCGTCCTTGTAGATCCGCAACCGTCTTGAGCAGCACGTCGTAACCGAGCACTCACGACCCATTCTGAACGCACGTCGATAACGACCTTCGTGCGAGCGCCTGACGGCGGCCGGCCGGACGCACCGGTCGCTAGAGCGTTCTGCGGAACTTAGAGGGAGTGTTAAATGCCAATTTGGATTTTTTCAAGGAAAACCGAAGTAAACAGTGTGGTGAAAAACGCGCAGTGCCCCAAAACGTTTGTAAACACAGGCGAATTTGCAAGGTGGCGGGAGCGTGTAGGAATCGAACCTACCAGTCGCCTTGCGACGACCTCAGCGATTTTGAAGACCGTGCGAACCACCAGATCCGTACGCTCCCCCGGTGTTGAAAAGGGCTCATTGTGCAGCAGTTTTGGAATACCTCGCTGACTCTGCGCGCCCTCAAGGTACCGCTCCTGGTCACCTTTAGGTTACCTGCGACCACGCAGCGACCTTCGAGGCCGGTGCCATGGCAGTCTGGAGAGCAGCGTCGAGTTTGGCTGCGGCCCCGGGCTATCGAGATGGCGTCGAGTGGCTGTACAAGTCCATTGACAGCTATGCCTCGCATTTAAAAAGGGATGAGCCACCGAAACGGGCTCACCCCTTCGATCGCGTGTACTCTATCGCGGAATCTTGATTTTGCGAAGATCCCAGAACTTAGAGCGGGGGTTCTGAAGTTGCAGGCGCACGCTTTCAGGCAGTATCTTCCTAGTCGCCGAGATGCCCTTGGGAGCAACGTGGGCTCCCCAGTAAGGAGTCAGCAGGATTGCCTGCTCTACGCTTTGCGCGTTAACGGTTGCTCCGACGATCTGTCCCCAATCGTTAATGTTGGCGCCAAAAAGGACGTTTAGGTCTTTGCTCGGCGGAATGAACGTGTTGAGGTCGGTCATCGTCCCGTTCTGCCAGAGGAAGCCTCGGCAGTTCCCGCTCGCGTCGCACGATTCGCCGACGATCTGACCCTCGTCGTTGATCCCGCCGGCGAAGCTATCGACGTCGCCTGGCAACGTGCCAAGATCCTTCATCGTGCCTTTCTGCCAGAGAAACGCATGGGTCAGTGTGTTTCCGGAAAGGTCTGAGTTGCCAATCACCTGACCGAGGTCGTTAACGTCTAGCGCTACGTTGACGTTGCCTCCCAACGTGCCCAGATTGACCGGCGATGAGGCATTTTGCCAAAGCACCGCGTGAGTCGTCGGAGAGGCACACGTGCCAGAGTTTCCAACAGCGATACGTCCGGACTGGGTAATCGTGTAGGCATACGAGACGGTATCTCCTGAATATGGCGGCAGGGTCGTCACCTTGCCGTTCGGCTGCCAAATAACGCCAAGGAAATCAAAGACTCGCGGCGCGACGCAGCTCGAGTCCTTGGTATTGGTCTCTGAAGCACCGACGATCTGCCCGCGCCAGTTTGTGTCGTTCGCGTTGTCGTTATTTCCACCAAGCGGCGGGAGCGCTCGCATTTTTCCGCTCTGCCAGCTAAATCCGAGGCAAGTGTGCGAAGTGCCGAAGCCACAGAAGTTTTCGTTATAGGGGTCGGTACTGGAGGTTTCGGACCACCCTACGAACTGGCCGCGGCCGCCGTGGTTATACTGGAAAATCGCGCTGTTGGGGCCGCCCAGCGTGCCGAGATCGATAGTGCGCGGAGGATTCTCCCAAATTTGGGCGTGCTCGATTGCGCCGGTGCTCAGGAGGGACGTTCCGCTGGCTTGGCCGCTATCGTTGACGTTGATCGCGAAGCTAACATTTCCGCCGAGCGAGTCGAGGGTGAGGAGGTAGTAGTTCGTGGCTTCTCGCTTTGGTCGTGCGTTTGCTCCGGGTCCCGTAATGCTCTGCTGCATGGAGGCTGCGGGGGCGAAGCCCGACGACGAAGCGCCACTCCCGCAACCGGTCAGTACTCCGGTAGCCACTAAACCGGCTACCGCATACGCGGCTGTGATGCAAAGTTTCATTGAAGCTGCTCCTCTTCACCAATAAGGTGCAACGGCGGGTTGCCGTTGGTGAAGCGTAGCGTTTTCGTTGCGAACGTTGTGACAACGCAAATCAAATTGTTTCTGCTTGCGGCGGCGCGAGCGCGATGACCTCGGCAGCAGAGCGAAAGAGCGAGTCATAGTTAGCTTGGTGCATTCCGGCATGCTTTTGGCTTGCGGAAGGTCACTTCGGCCTACGCGACCGCCCCCGAAGACCCTGCCGCGAAGCGGTGCACGAGCTAGTTACAGCACGTGACGTTGCCGGAGATCTTATTGTGGACGCTGCCGGGTTTTACGACAATCGGGTGCCCGGAGTTCGGCAATACCTTGTCGCCGTGCCGGTTCAAACCGATCCAGTTGTCGATCACCGCGGTGTAGCTGCTTCCCTTCCCTAACGTCACGCCGTCGCCAACGTTCCCGCTAATGGTATTCTTCTTCGGCTCCTTCGTATCGGAGCTCGAGCCGCCGATGAGATTGTGCGCGGCGTAAGCGCCAACGTAGATGCCTCCCTGCTGGTTCGAAAGGGCAGCTAGCCCAGCCACGTCGAGACCGACAAAGCTGTTGAGAACCTGATTGTCGTGGGCACCGTCGACGATGGCGACGCCGTATCCGAGATTCCCCGAGAATGTATTTTGGGGAATAACCGACCGATCGTAATCACCGATGAAGTTGCCGTACGCGGTGCCGTCGATACGAACGCCATCGTTGCCGTTGGGCAGCAGACTATTGCCCTTCGTACTCAGACCGATGATGTCGGGACCGATCGTGACGCCGGATGCATCGCCACCAATTTCGATACCGTTGTTCATATTGCCGGAGAAGACGTTGGTGCGTGCGAGCTGGTTGCGCCCAGTGGCGGTGATGAGCAATCCATCGTTGCCGTTCGGGGCGGCACCTTTGAACGCTAGAAGGCCGCCGAACGTGTTGAACGTTATGAAGCCGGCCGCAGTGCCGGCCACCTCGATGCCGTTGCGCACGTTGCCTGCCGAAACGTTTCCGAGCGGAATTAC
>DATMKR010000113.1:0-25654 GCA_035571115.1 Candidatus Acidiferrum sp.
GTTCGGCATTGCGCTCACGAACACGGGTATCACCGCACTGATCAGCAACGCCGCGTCAGATCGCGATCAAGGGATGGTGCTGGGCACCAGCTCGTCGCTCGATTCGCTCTCGGGAATTCTCGCGCCGCCGGTCTCCACCGGACTGTTGTCGGGATTCGGATCGCCCTTTGCCGGCGTGGAGTCGCTGGCGCTCGCGGGCCTCGCGCTGGTGATGGGTTTGCGAAGCGCACGCGGTGAAGAGCCCGCGATAGAAACGGAGGCGACCGCATGAAATCTAGGACTGCCAGGCCCGGTCACCTGGCCACTAGGGCGGTTGGTTCTTACCCTGGATAAACCGCGGGATATGCGCCGGAAGGTCCTCGTCGCTGGGCTCCGCGTAGAACTCCGCTTCTCCGCGCCTCCGCCATTGAATGATCGCACCTACCGCCGCTAACGCACCGAAACAAATGCCCATGATTGCAAGCACGATGGCGACGCTATTTCCCGCTCTGTCTCGCAGCCACCCGCGCTAGAGCCTGAGTTTAAGCTGCAGTCTTCTTCCGCCGCTTGGCGGCGGCCGGCTTGCCGTTTCTGGCGGAGGCCGCGGTGCGGCGACTCTTGCTCTCTTCGAGGCTCTTCGCCAGCACGTCCATGAGATTGACGACCTTCGATCGCGCGGGCGCTTTCTTAGCCTTCGGCAACTCCTTGCCTTCCGCGCGCGCTTCGATCATCGTCAAGAGCTCGTCGCGATACTTGTTGGTGAACTTTTCGGGCTCGAACTCGTCCACGCTCATCGTATCGATGAGCATGCGAGCCATCTGCATCTCTTTCTCCGGCAGTTTCTCGTTGTCGGGCAGTTCGAGCGTGTCGGATGCGACGATCTCGTTTGCCCAGTGCATCAGCTCCAGCACGAGCGCTCCATCGATCGGCTTTACCGCGGCGATGTATTCCTTGGTGCGAATGACGACGCGCGCAATGGCGACTCGATTGCTCTCCGCGAGCGCCTCCCGCAGCAGCGCGTATGCGTGGCGACCTTGTTTGGTCGGCTCGAGATAGTATGGCTTGTCGAAGAACATCGGACTGATCTTGTCGAGTTCGACGAACTCGACGATGTCTACCGATTGCGTTGCCTCGGGATTGACCTTTGCGAAATCGTCGTCGGTCAGCAGGACGTACTGACCCTTTTCGTACTCGTATCCCTTGACGATCTCGTCCCAGGGAACGGGTTTACCGTCAACGCTGCAGACGCGCTCGTACTTGATGCGCCCCTCGTCCGTCTTGTGCAGCAGGTTGAAGGAGAGATCGTCGGTCTTTACCGCCGTAAAGAGCTTGACCGGAATCGTGACGAGCCCGAAGTTGATGGCTCCCGACCAGATTGCATGCGCCATAGCCCGACTATTCTACCCAACGGGCCCGGCTGTTTGCTACCCCCGTTCCCTCCAAAGCCGGTTGGCCTTGGCGCTCGGGGCCTCGAGCCGCTGTTTCTTCCAGCTTTTCGGCCCCCAGAGGTCGCCTTCGCGCGCCACGCGGGCAGGCGTCGTGCGGATCGTGAGCTTGGCGAACTCGTCAGCCGGCGCAACTCCTGAGCGCCGGCCAGCAAAGGCCTCCACCTCGGCCCAGTGCAGCGGGGTCGAGACCGGCGCGCCGTCGCGGGCGCGCACCGAGTAGGGCGCGACGATCGTCTTACCGAGACCGACCTGCACGTAGTCGATGTAAACGGCGGTTTGCGGCCGCTTGGCGATGGTGCGCTGGAGCGTTGCGAGGTCGCCGAGCCCGGCGGCGGCGTGGCGGGCAACGATTTCGGCAAAGACTTTGGCCGTCTCGTACGAGTAGCCCGCCGCCAGCGGCACGACGACGTGCAATCCGAAACCGCCGGTGGTTTTTACCAACGGCTTCAACCCGATCTCTGCGAGCAGATCGCGGATGCTCAGCGTTACGGTCGCCAGCGTTTTGAGCGTGCACTTCTCTCCGGGGTCGAGATCGAAGAGCACGAACTCGGGTTCGTCGAGCGCCGGAACGCGCGACGTCCAAACGTGCAAGACGATCGCCGCCAGGTTTGCGAAATAGACGAGGCTCGGTTCGTCGTTGCAGAGCGGAAAGGTGACCTCGCTGCGCGATCCTCCGGGCGTCGGAACGGTCACCCGCTCGACCCACTCCGGCATGCCGCGCGGCATCTGCTTCTCGAAGAAGGTTTCGCCGTCGATGCCATCAGGATAGCGCTGAACCGTGAGCGGCCGGTCCTTCAAGTGGGCAATGGCAGGTGGGGCGACGCTTCGGAAATAGGCGATCAGATCGCCTTTCGTGTAGCCGTCGCGAGGCCACAACACCTTATCGAGATTGGAGAGCGAGAGCGTACGCGCACCGACGCTCAGGGTCGAGCGTTCTTTCGAGCTCAAGCGTCCACCGGAATTTCCGCTACGACATCGGCGGCCGGCTTGTCCGTCCGCAAGCCGACGTACGCGGGTTGGCGGAGATAACCGTCGCGCGTCCACTCGGCAAAACGCACCTCGGCGACGAGCTGCGGCTTGCACCAATGGGTCGGCGCGTTGGCATCGACTGCGTTGACGAACGGTGAGCTCTTGCGCTCGATCTTTTGGAGCCGCGCGTAAAGCTCGGAAAGCCTTTTTACCGTAAAGCCCGTTCCGACCGAGCCAACGTAACGCAGTCCTTTTTTCTCGTAAACGCCGAGCAGCAACGCTCCGAAGCCCTTGCGGCTGCCTTTGGGTTCGGTCCAGCCGCCGACGACGAACTCTTGCTCGTAGCTCGTCTTGATCTTGACCCAGTCGCGGCTGCGCCGCTCTTGATACGTCGAGTCGCGGTGCTTTCCGATGATGCCTTCGAGGTGCTTCTTGCGCGCGACTTCGAAGAGCTCTTTGCCTTGGCCGATGACGTGCTTGGAATAGAGCACGATGGTGTCGTCTTTGATCAATCGTTCCAGCAGCGCTTTACGCTCTTCCAGCGGGGTCTGGCGCAGATCCTTGCCGTCGGCGTAGAGCAGATCGAACACTGCGTAGGTCAACCCGGCCGGCTTCTTCTGCGACTCCTGCAGACGCTGAAAGGCCGAGCGCCCTTGCGCGTCGAGGCTGACGATCTCGCCGTCAACCACGACCGGTACGCTGGCAAACGCGCTCGCGAGTTCCTCGAGCGACGGAAAGCGTTGCAGCATATCGATCCCGTTGCGCGACACGAGCGTGAGCTCGCCCTTCTCATCGATCGTGCAGAGCGCCCGATACCCGTCCCACTTGATCTCGAAGAGCCACGCGGGGTCGTCGAATGGTTCGGAGACGAGCGTCGCGAGCATCAGGGTTTTGGGATGGGGAATCGGATCGCGTTTGGCGATGCGTTTGCGCGCCGGCGCGGCCGTGTAGCGCGCGGCCGGTTTGGATTGCCACGTCTTGGCCCGCGGATCGGCGGCGACGTCGGCCAGCGTCTTGCCGCTTTTGACCGATTCGGGATGAGCGGCCGGATCGTATTTCGGGTCGGCGTACTCGTCGCGGTCTTTGAGCAAGAGCCACGGCTCCCCGTGCTCGCCCTCGCGCGCCTTGATCTTAACCAGCGTAAACTCACCTTTGAGCTTTTTGCCGTGCAGGATGAACTTGATCTTACCGTTTGCGATCTCGGCGGCCGGGTCGGTGCCTTCGGCGAGGGCGTAGGTGCCGCGATCCCAAACGATCACGCTGCCCGCGCCGTACTGCTTCGCCGGAATGTTGCCCTCGAAATCCCGGTAATCCATCGGGTGGTCTTCCACGTGCATGGCGAGCCGCCGGTCGAGCGGAACGAGCGTCGGCCCCTTGGGCACCGCCCAGGAAGCGAGCACCCCTCCGGCTTCCAGTCGGAAATCGTAATGCAAGCGCGTGGCGCGATGCATCTGCACGACGAATCGCAGCTTCTCGGCGGCTTTTTCCTTGCGGCCGCTTGGCTCCGGCGTCGCCTTGAAGTCGCGCTTTTTGCGGTAGGTCTCCAGCGACCCAGGACGCGTTCCGGGGGCTCTTTCCGGCATCGCGATTTTGCGTTCGACGTGGCGGCGCGCTACTCTTTATCATATGCTCTACGGCGCGATCGGTTTGGCGTGCTCCGCGTGCGTTGCGGGAGTCGCGGCGTGGCGCAGCCGCAGCGCCGGCGGTTACTACGATCGCGGCGTGTACGGCCTGGACGCGCGTGCACACCGGCGTTACGCCTCGATCAGCCTCGCGTTTGCGGTCTTTTTCGCCGCGATGCTCGTGCTGCACGCCGTGACGGCAGGCATTGTAGGGTTGGCGCTGTATGCGCTGGTTGCAGTGTTCTACGCAACCTCGTTTCTGCGCGGAGCGTCCGACTTCGATGAGTGAGTTTCGCTTCTCGCCGCGACCCAATCGCGCCGCCGAAATCGGTTGGATGCAATGGGGCGCCGATGCCTTCGCGCGCGCGCACGAGCAAGACCGGCCGATCCTGCTCTCGATCTCGGCCGTGTGGTGCCACTGGTGTCACGTGATGGACGAGACGACCTACTCAGATCCGGGCGTCATCGAAACGATCAACCGCCGTTTCGTTCCCGTTCGCGTCGACAACGACCGGCGCCCCGACATCAACGCGCGCTATAACATGGGGGGCTGGCCCACGACGGCATTTCTGACGCCCGACGGACGAACGCTGACCGGCGCGACCTACCTGCCGCCCGCGCAGATGCATCGCGCGCTCGAGGAGATCGCGCGCTTTTACGACGAGCAGAAGAACGAAATCCCGGAGCTTCCCGCAGTGTCGCGATCGCATGACGCGCTGCGCGAACCCGTGGTATCCGGCGACCTAAACGACGCACCGATCACGCGACTACTCGAAAATCTTGAAAGCAACTTCGACGAGGAGTTCGGCGGTTTCGGTGACGAGCCGAAGTTTCCGCAGCCGGAGGTACTCGAGTTCTTGCTCTCCGAGTGGCGCCTTTCGGCTAATCAGCGCTATTACGCGATGGTTTCGAAGACGATGGGCGGCATGTCGCGGGGCGGAATGTACGATCACGTCGAGGGCGGTTTCTTCCGTTACTCGACGACGCGCGACTGGAGCGTCCCGCATTTTGAGAAGATGGCCGAGGAGCACGCGGGCCTGCTCCGCGTTCTCGCGACCCTCGCGATCTTCGCTCCCACCGACGATTCTCACACGACGCTCGTATCGGCGACAAACTACGTGCGCAACGTTCTGCTCGATCCGCAGACGGGGTTCTTCGGCGGCAGTCAAGATGCCGACGAAGCGTACTTCGCCCTGCCGCTCGACGAGCGCCGCCGGCTGGTCGCACCGTTCGTCGACCGCACTTCGTACACCAACTGGACATGCGCGCTCGCGGGCGCATTCTTTGCCGTCGCGCGAGCGCTCGACGACGATGCGCTGCTGGCGCAAGCCATCACGACGCTCGATAACGTGGCGTCGCGCCTCGTCGATTCGGACGGTTTGCTCTATCACGTTCTCGTACCGGGCGGCACGCCCGAGGTGCGCGGTTTGCTCGTCGACCACGTCGCCTACCTTCGCGCCCTGCTCGATGCGCACGAAGCGAGCGGAGAGGAGCGCTTCTTGGAGCGCGCGCGAGCGCTTGCGCAAACGGCGATCGAGGCTTTCGAAGCGCCGGGCGGCGGGTTCTACGACCGGCTCGCGGGCCGCGAATCCTTCGGCAATCTCGCAATTGCCGACCGTCCGATCGTGGAGAACGGCCTGCTCGCGGACGCGCTCTTGCGTTTGGACGCACTCACCGCGCAGCCGGCGCACCGCGATCGCGTGAAGCACACGCTCGCGCTCTACGCGTCTACCGCCGCTAACGCCGGGTCGTTTGCGGCATCCTATGCGCGCGCGCTCCGCCGGTATCTCTCGCCCGAGGTTGTAGTTCGCATCGTCGGTGACGCGAAGAAGACCGACGAGTTTCGCGAAGTTGCGCAACGGCTTCCCTCACCGTTCGTCTCAGTCCGAACGTTCACTGACGGTGCGGCCGCGCAACTCGGGATGCCGGCAAAACTCGCTGCCTACATCTGCGCCGGAACGACGTGCGGCGCCCCCGTTGCGGATCCGAGCGGCCTTCGAGGAGCATTCGACGCGCTTCCCCAGCGCCGATAAGGTCGTGGTACCCGCGGGGGAGAAACGCTAGGAATGGAATGTCGCTGCCGGCCGCCGTATCTCGAAACGCTTCGTTCGCTCGCGAGCGTAAACCGGGGAGCTTTCGTCGCCATGGCGGGCAGCCTGGTCGCCGCGTCTTCGGTGCGCGCCGCCGCGGCAACGGCCGGTGCGGCCGACGCGATTCTCATTAACGGCCGCTTTCGCACGATGGCCGCCGCTTCGGTGGTGGACGCGGTGGCCATAACCGGGGGACGCTTCTCGGCGATCGGTTCGCGGACGCACGTGATGACGTACCGCGGGCCGCAGACCGAGGTCGTCGATCTGCGGGGCGCGACGGTTCTTCCCGGATTCGTCGAGCCCCACATGCATTTTATCTACCAAATCGTCATTGCGAACTTGCTCGTGGCGCGATATCCGCAGTGCGCGTCGCTCGACGCATTCTTGGCGGCACTCCGTGGCGGGCTCGCAAGCGTGCCGGCTGGAGACTGGTACGGGGCGTTCGGATTCGACAACTCCGTGATGACGCCGTACCGCCAGCTAACGATCCAGGATCTCGATAGCGTCTCGACCGACGTGCCGATCTTCGTCATAAATCCGTCGGGACACATCGGTTACGCGAACGGCAAGGCCTTTACGATCCTCGGCATCACGGCGCAGTCGCCCGACGTGCCCGGCGGCGGTCGCTACGGCAAAGATGCCGCGGGTGCGCTCAACGGCGTGATTTACGAGCCTCCGGCGATGGCGCCGTTTATCGAAAAGTTGCTCTCGAGCGTCTCCCCGACGCCGGAGAAGATCGCCGGATGGTACGCCGGATTGTTGGAAACGGCGGCCAAGGCCGGCGTTACCACGGTCCACGATGCCGGGATCGGCCCAACGGGCAAGGTGCCCGACGACTGGGCCATTTACACCGCCCTTGTCTCCCGCGCGAACAATCCGGTTCGCATCAGCACGATGCCTGATTTTCAAGAGCACGCGACCTTCGACGACGTCGTCGCCAAGATTCCGCGCCGTCCGGGCGCACCGATCTTCCTCGCCGACGGCCGCCTCTCCGTACCGTGCGTTAAATTCTGGGCCGACGGGTCGCTCCAAGGTTTCACCGGCGCGCTTACGCAGCCGTACCTCGGCAAACCAAACGACAAGGGCTCGCTCAACTGGGAGCCCGGCCCGCTCAACGAGTTAGTCGCTCTCGCTAAGAAGAACGGATGGAGTGCCGCGATCCACGCAAACGGTGACGCTGGACTCGATCTCGCGCTCGGCGCGCTTTCCAGCGCGTACGGCAGTACGGCCGTGCCGGGCTTCCGTAACCGTATCGAGCACTGCACGGTTACGCGGCCCGAGCAGTGGGACGCGCTGCAAACGATGAACCTGGCCGTCTCGTTTACCGAAGGACACGTCTACGAGTGGGGCCTTCCATTCGCACAACGAATCCTCGGCGAACCCCGCGCCGAAGGCATCGATAACGCGCCCGAAGCGATCCGCCGCAACCTGGTATGGAGCATGAACTCCGACTACGCCACGACCGATATCCACCCGTTACGCTACATTCAAACCGCCGTCACGCGGACGCCACTGGGAGCGACGAGCCCGCTGGGCCCGGACTTGCGCGTTTCCGTCGACCAAGCTCTGCGAGCCATGACGATCAACGGCGCGATCGCGTGCCAGCTCGAAGACCGCGTCGGCAGCATCGAGCTGGGGAAGGACGCCGATCTCGTCGAGCTCGCGGCCGATCCCGCGACGGTGGACGTTTCGTCCATCGCAAGCATCCCCGTGGTAGCGACGTGGTCCAGGGGGATGCGTTTCGTGCACGCGTCCTGACGCCGTCGCCCTCACGCTCGATGTAACCTAGGTCCGCACGAAGTGTAGCCAGTACCAGCATCCCCAAACTCCCACGACGATCGAATAAACGATAAGGACCTTCCCCCACGCCGGCACGCGCTCGCGTACCGCAAGCATCATCAGTGCGACGAGAAATGGCTCGAAGTCGAGCGCATGCCGCATCCCGAACTGCGCGAAACCATTTACGTAATAGAGGAAATTCGGGATCGCAACCAAGACGACCGCGACCCAGAGTGCGAGCACCCAGCGAACGGGTGAGCGAGCGCAGAACGCGAGCAATAACGCGGGGGACGTCCACGTTAGGGCGACGCCCGAATACTCCGGACGCAGCCACGGGAAACTCGGCAAGAGCGTCGGCAGCTGCGCGAAAAACGACCAGAGCTGGTTCGGCAGATAGGCTAAGCGAAAAGGCGAGCCGGTCGGCATTCCGACTTGGTCCAGATGGTACCAGGCGCTGTAACCGATGTCGTTTAACGTTCCCCAGCGCGCCTCGTTGTAGAGAACCCAGAGGATGCCGACCGGAACGAGCATCGCGCAGAACGAGCCGAGCCTTCGCACTTGCACGTCGCGCGACGACTCAGTCGCCAGCAGAAAAGCGTAGACGGGTAAGGCGACGATCATCGAAAAGCGCGACTCGAAGGCGCAAGCGGCGAAGATCGCGACGAGCCAGCCGCGCCGCTTACCGGCAAGCTCGACCAACGCCAGCAGGGTAAAGCAGAGCGCGGAAACGTGCGCGGTAAACCACACGTCGCCGAGCATCGCGCACCACAAGAGATCGGTTCCCGCCAAAAGGAACGCGCAGATCCATGCGATGCTCGCGCGGCGCACTCCAAAACGCTCGCCAAGCTCCCACGCCGCGCCGATCGCGAGGGCGGCAAGCACCACCGCCAAGCCGGTTTGGTTCGCTCGCGCTCCGAAGAGCGCGACGAGCGGCACGAGCAGCAACGCCGGCAGTGGGCCCTCGATCACGAAGTAATGGCCGTTGTAGGGCAACGCATCGATGTAGGTGCCCGGCCAGTCGATCCACGTATGACCCGCCAGCAGCGCCTGCGCTAACAGCACGAAGTTGTTATACGGAGTCGCGCGAAGCTGTGACGCGACCGCCGTTACGACGAAGGCGACGAAGGCAGCGACGTACGCCGGCCGAATTCGCGCCGTCAAATGGTTGGGAGCGTCGCCTGCGGGAGCGGTTGAGGCGGCTGGAATGTTGAGGGCGGTAAGCTCTGCGGGAAACGATAATCGCTCCAGGTGATCCGCTCGCGTGCCGGTTTGCCGCCGACCTGCGCGGCGGCATCGGCGACGACCGGCATCCAATATTTGCCGAAAGGCCCGAAATCGACCTCGCCGCTGCCGTCGACGCCCTCACCGCCGCTCTGAAAGTGGACGGCGCGCGGAAGAAAGTTCGAGCCATCGATCGTCAATTGGTCGATCCGAGCACCCGACGTACGATTTAGCGGCGTCGCTTCGTAGACGTAGTCGAAATGCCGGCCGTCTTTTACGGTTCCGAGAAAGAGGAGCTCGTACGACTCGGCGCTCGGCGCAAAGCGGGCGATCGCATAACGATCCACATGCCGTGAGATGCGCACCACCTTGCGAAGCAGCGTTATTCCATCGACCGAAAGCGTATCGTCTCGCACGTCGAGCCCGCTGCGATAAATTCGATGGTGTTGCTCGATGTTGCTCGGCCCAACTTGTGAGACGGTGTACGAGAAGACGACGACTTTCGGGGCGGAGACTGCTTCGAGCGCCAAAGCGTATCGCTGCAAAACGTATTGCGAGTCGAGGTGACTTGCGCTCGCCCCAATCGACGCCACCAGCGCCAGCATCGAGACCGCTCGCAGGCGGCTCACGTCAGCACGGCGTCGCGAATCGCCTGGAGGGCCGCCTCGGCGCCGGCGCCATCGCTTCCGCCGCCCTGCGCCAATGCCGCCTGACCGCCGCCTTTACCCGCGACGAGCGGGGCCGCCAGCTTCATCAGTTTGCCGGCGTGAATGCCGTCTCCGATCAGATCTTCGCTCGCGCTGACCAACAGGCTGACCGTGCCGTTGTCGATACCGGCGAGCGCGACGACGCCGCTGCGGAAGCGATTTCGGATCGCCGCGTTGAGATGGCGAAGAGCTTCGCCGTTGGCTTCATGGAGCACCGCGCCGACAAAGGCGCGATCCCCTTTTCGTTCGGCCTTTGCGACGTATACGTCGGCATCGGCCGCCGCAAATCGAGCGCGCAGCTGCCCAACCGCCGTCTGCATCTCTTTGAGGTCGCGCTGCATCCGCTCGAGCCGCTCGAGCAACTCGTCCGGCGCCGCCGACATCGAGACCGAAAGCGTGCCGATGAGGTCGCTCTGTTTGTTGACGTACTCCTCGGCAGCCGCCGAAACGCATGACTCGATCCGGCGAATGCCGCTGCCGATCGACGATTCCGACAAAATCACAAAAAGCCCCAGCTCGCCGGTTGAGTGCGAGTGCGTGCCGCCGCAGAACTCAACGGAAGGCCCCGCCTCGACGACGCGAATCATGTCGCCGTACTTTTCTCCAGCCATCCAAATCGCTCCGGTCTTTCTTGCTTCCTCGAGCGGAAGCACGCGTGTGACCAGATGCGCGTCGTCGCGGATCATCTCGTTGACGCGATGGGCGACGGCACGCCGTTGTTCGGTCGTAAGCGCGCCTTTCGGCCAGCGGAAGTCGAAGCGCATGCGGTCGATTCCGACCCACGAACCGGCTTGATTCACGTCGTCGCCAAGCACGTCTTTGAGCGCGCGTTGCAAAAGGTGCGCGGAGGTGTGGTGCCGCCGAATCTCACGCCGCCACGATTCATGAACGCCGGCACGGACCCGATCGCCGCCCGCGAACTCACCCTCGACGACGATGCCGTAGTGCGCGATCGCTTCGCCCATGTACTGCGTATCGCGCACCTCGAAGAGAGCCTGTGCTGAGCCTGTCGAAGTAGCCTGCACTGAGCCTGTCGAAGTGATTCGCCCGCGATCGCCGATCTGGCCACCGCGCTCCGCATAGAACGGCGTGCGATCCAAAATCAATATGCCTTCGTCTCCCTGCGATAGGCAAGCGACGGACTTCCCTCCTTTGAGCACCGCCACGACCTCACCATCGGCTTCGAGGCCCTCATCGTAGCCGGTGAAGCTGCTGCTGATCGCCGGCAGATCCGTTAGCGCGACCACCTCGCGCTTCGCGGCGGCGTCGCGGCGCGCGCGTTCGCGTTGCTCTTCCATCAGGCGGTCGAACGCGACGGCATCGACGACCGCGCCGCGCTCGCCCGCTATTTCACGCGTCAGCTCGAGAGGGAAGCCGAACGTGTCGTGCAGCAAGAATGCTTCCTCCCCGCCGATCACCCGTCCCGGCCGTTGCGTCGCCTCGTCGATGACGCGTTCCAGCATCGTCATGCCGCGCTCCAGCGTCCGGTCGAACGTCTGCTCTTCTTGACGCAGCGCCGTCGTTATCCGCGCAGCGCTTTCGCGAAGCTCCGGATAGCCGGGCTCGAGCGATTTCACCGCCGCGGGCACGAGCTCGGAGAAAAAGCCGTCGGGATAGCCGAGGAGCCTTCCATTGCGGATCGCGCGGCGAATCAGAAAGCGCAGCACGAAACCGCGGTCCGTGTTCGATGGATAGACGCCGTCATTAATCAAGAACGTCGCCGAGCGAAGATGATCCGCGATGATATTCTGCCGAGCGCGTTGCTCGCGCTGCTCGAGCGTCGTGCGACCTATTGCCGGCTGCGCCAGGACTAAATCGGTGAAGAGGTCGGTCTGATACATCGAGGCAACGCCGTTACACACGGCGAGCATGCGTTCGAGACCGGCGCCCGTGTCGATCGCCGTGCGCGGCAGATCTTCGAGCTTGCCGTCCGCCGTTCGATTGTACTGTTGAAAGACGACGTTCCAGATCTCGACGTAGCGATTTCCAAGATTCGGTCCCGTGTCGTCGCCATCGCTCGCATGCTCGGCGCCCGTGTCGTAAAAAATTTCCGTGCACGGCCCGCACGGCCCCGTCGCGCCCATCGTCCAAAAGTTATCTTCGTCAAACCGCGTAATCCGCTCGCGTGGCAGACCGATATCCTCGGCCCAAATACGCGCCGCTTCATCGTCATCCGTGTGCACGGTAACATACAGCCGCGCGGGATCCAGCGCAAGCACGTGCGTTACGAACTCCCACGCCCAGGCGATCGCCTCGCGCTTGTAATAGTCGCCGAAGCTGAAGTTGCCGAGCATCTCCAAGAAGGTGCCGTGCCGCCCCGTCCGCCCGACGCTCTCGATATCGCTCTTCGCACCGGCGACCCGAAGGCAGCGCTGCACCGTCACGACACGCGGCGCCGGGGCCGGCTGCTCGCCGAGAAAGACGGGCACGAACTGCTCCATGCCGGCGATCGTAAAGAGTGTCGTCGACATCTCGTGCGGCACCAAACTCGCCGGCGCAAGGAGCTTATGCTGCTTTCCGACCCAGAAATCAATCCACGCTTGCCTAAGCTGCTGACTCTTCATTCTGCCTTACTATAAACCGTCGCAGGTCGAGGCGTCGATGCGTTTGACGTGATGCCGGGGAGGCTCGGACAGCAGGAGCGGTCAGGGGACCGCGCATCCATGCAGCGGGGCGTGTGAAGGAGGAGCCCTTCGACTCCGCTCAGGACAAGCTTCGGCAGGATGCCGGGAGCGACGACGAGCCGAGTAGCTTTTTCGCAGGATGCGAAAAAGCGAGCGTCCCCGCGGCATGGATGCGCGGTCCCCTGATCGCGGCGCAGGCGCGCTATTCGGCTAGAACCGCGCGGAGCTTGTCCAGAGCCTTGGCCTGCAGGCGCGAGACGTGCATCTGCGAGACGTTAAGGCGCTTGGCGATCTCAGTCTGCGAGACCGACTCGTAAAAGCGAAGGTAGATAATCACGCGCTCTCGGCCGGTAAGGACCTGAAAGGCCCGTTCGAGATTCGCGCGGTCTTCGAGGAGCTCGAGACCCGCGTCGGGCGTGCCGACGGTATCCGCGAGCGTCTGCGACTTCTTATCGGTCTCGCCTGAGATTTCGCTGTCGAGCGAGAGGAGGTTATAAGCCTGACCCAGTTCCTGGGCCTCCAATATCTCGTCTTCGCCCGCTCGGAGGTGCTCCGCCAACTCGGTTACCGTTGGGCTGCGGCCAAGCGATATCGAGAGCTTATCGCTCGCGCGGTTGACGGCGAGATTGAGCTCCTGCAGGCGGCGAGGCACCTTCACGGCCCAGCCCTTATCGCGAAAGTATCGCTTGATCTCGCCGACGATCGTCGGCGTCGCGTACGTCGTGAACTCGACGCCGCGTTCGAGATCGAAACGGTCGATCGCTTTGAGCAATCCGACCGTTCCGACTTGCACCAAGTCGTCGAGCGGCTCCCCGCGGTTGGCAAACCTTACCGCGAGAAAACGAACGAGATTGAGATGAACGACGGCAAGCTCGTCGCGCAGCCGCTCGTATTGGGAATCCGCGGTTTGGTTGTGCTGCGAGTGCCGCTCGCGTCGTTCGATGAAGCGCTCGAAGAGCGCGCGTGTCCGCTCGCGGTCGCGTCGCGCTTGCTCCCGTTCTTGCACTAGTGACCTAGTGGTCCGTAACGCCGGTCAGCCTCTTGACCATCAGCAGGTCTGTCCCCTGCGGACTGACATCGTAGCTAACTTCGTCCATCAATGTCCGAATGAGGAAAACCCCAAGCCCGGCGATGCGAGCTTCATCGAAGTTCATGTTCGGTGCTTGTGCGCGCGCGACGCCGTGACGCCCGCTGTCGCGCACGCGAACCCGTAATGAATCGGAGAGCGCCTCGCAGGTCACGTCGATGAACTCGCCGTGCCCTTCGTGCTGAATGACGGCCGTGCACGCCTCCGCGACGGCCAGCTTCACGTCCTCGATCTCCTCGATCGAGAAGCGCAGGCGATTGGCAACGGTGGCAGCCGCGAGGCGGGCTAGTGCTACCCATTCGGGTCGAGAAGGAACGCGCAGTTCGACGAGCTCGTTATGGGAACGCTCGACGGCCGGATTCATACCAACGCTTTCATCGCCGCATCTTCGCTTTCAAAGATACCGAAGATCTTGACCAACCCCGTTATGTCGAAGATCTTCTTAATCTGCGGATTGGTGCAAACGAGATTGACCGACCCGCCGTGCTCGCGCACGCGTTTGAGTCCACCGATCAGGACGCCTAGACCCGTCGAATCGATATAACGCACTTTCTCCAGATTGATGACGAGGAAGTAGACGCCTCGGTCGATCAGCTCCCCGATTGCGTCTTTCACCTTCGGTGACGTGTAGACGTCGATTTCGCCGCTAAGGTCAACCACGTAACAATCGCCGGGAGCCTCCCGCACGTTCACCTTGATGTCCAAGTGCTATCCCTCCGCCTTCCGTTGGAGTTCGTCGCGAGTCTCTTCAGCCGTTGCCTGCCCCTCGGCAACCGCGGCATCCAGATTGGACCGCGCGCTCTCGACGACTTGCCGGCCCCGTTCGTACAGATCCGATACGCTCGACTGCCATTGCGACGTAACGTCGCCAACTTTCTCGCGAAGGTCGCCGGTCGCGTCCATCGCAAAGTTGCCCGCCTCGCGCGCTTTGCCGGCGAGGCGATCGCGCGCCTCTTCTTGCGTTAAAAACGTGGCCGCGGCCACACCTGCAACCGCACCGATGAGAAAACCGGCGAAGAATCGACCCCCGCCATTGCCTTTGCCCATAATTGAATTACTCCCTAGTTATTTAGTCTTTCCCGTAACCAAGCGTCGTAAACCGGCGCTGATGCCGCCAATCGCCGCGCCGACGTTGATGATGGCGGGGGTAACGGCGCTTCTGGTAAGGTCGGCAGTGCGCGAAAGAGTACCTACCGTTTCCTCGATAGATCTTGTCACTTCGTCAACGTGCGCCAGCGTGTTGCTGACGGGCGTGCCGATGTTTTCAAGTTGCTTGTCCACCTCGTCCAGCGTCGTCCGGACTCGACCCAGCGTTTTAGCGAGCGCCAGCGCAGCGACAAAAATCCCAAGGCCGACCAGCAGGATGCCCACGCCCGCAAGGACGTCAAGGATGAGTGGACCATACTGCGTTCCGTTCAAGCTCCTGCCTCCAGCGGCGCGCGGTTCGTTTCGAGTCTACCCATTCCCCCCGCGATTGTGACCGGGGGACCGAAAGCCCTTAGATCTGCGACAACGGTGGGGAGAATGCCGAGAACGCGCTCGATCTCCGCCGGCGTCGTGGCGGTGCCGAGGGAGAACCGAACTCCGCTCGGGGGACCATCACCCTCCCAGGACATTGCCGCCAGCACGTGGCTGGGCTCGAGCGTACCCGACATGCAGGCACTTCCCGCCGAGGCCGAGACTCCCGCGAGGTCGAGCGCGATGATGAGCGCCGCCGGGTCGACCCCTGCGAAACTCAGACTGCTACAGTTGGCGAGCCTCGGGGCATCGCCGCCGTTGACGGTGACGCCGGCCACCCGCAAGCGAATCTCGGCTTCCAGGCGGTCGCGCAGGGCTTCCGTATCCGCGGCAGCCCGTGAACGCTGCGCGACGGCCAGCTCGAGTGCGCGCGCCATGCCCACAATGGCCGGCACGTTCTCGGTGCCGGCCCGGCGCCCCGACTCTTGCCCTCCGCCGACGACGAGCGGGGCGAGGGGCACTCCACGGCGGACGTAGAGCATCCCGACGCCTTTAGGCCCGTAAAACTTATGAGCCGAGATCGAGAGCAAATCGACTCCAAGTGCTCGCACATCGATCGGCAGCCAGCTCGGAGTCGCCACGGCATCGCTGTGAAAAAGAACGCCTCGGCTACGGGCGATCTCAGCAAACTCGGCGATCGGCTGCACGGTTCCGACCTCATTGTTCGCGTACATGATCGAGGCCAGGACGCTCTGGGCCCGGAGCGATCGTTCGAACTCGGCCGGTTCGACTCGACCCTGGCGGTCGACCGGCACCAAACTCGTTTCGAATCCGTCCTCACGCAACCGGTCCAGAGCCCCCAGGACGGCGCGATGCTCGATGGCGGAGGCCACGACGTGCGCGGGACGGCCGAGGCCTCGCGTCGTCCCGAACAGCGCCAGATTGTTCGCTTCGGTTCCACCGGATGTGAACAGAATCTCGGCGCGGGTGGCGCCGATCGCCGCGGCCACGGAATCGCGCGCGGCGTCCAGCGCGGCGCGCGCCCGCCGCCCCTCAAAATGCAGGGAGCTTGGATTAAAATTACATTGGTCGGCGGCTTCGCGCATCGCGTCCGCGACCGCGTTGCGCACCGGTGTCGTGGCCGCGTGGTCTAAATAAATTCGATTTGAATTCACAGAATGCTCCAAGTATGCCGCACTACTATTGGGTTGTGCGAAGCTCCAACGCACAACTCCGAGAAGTAGCAACGGGAAACTGGCGGTTCGAGTATCACTCGGACCGCCTTCTTTTTTCTGCCTCGCGCTCCGCGATGATCCGTTCGGCCCCCTGCTTCCTCGGAACGTAATACCTCCGCTCGGCCAAACTCGGCGGCAGGTTGAGTTGCTCGACGTCGTAGTCGTCGTGCGCGTAGTGGTAACCCTCACCGTAGTGGAGTTGACGCATCAACCGGGTCGGGGCGTTACGCAAGTGCAGAGGCACGGGATCGTTGCGCGTTTGCAAGACGTCGGTCAGAGCGGCACCGTAGCTCGAGCCGACACTGTTGCTTTTTGGGGCCGTTGCAAGATAGAGCGTCGCGTGAGCCAGCGGAAAGAAGCCCTCGGGCATCCCGACAAAGTGTACCGCCTGCTGCGCCGCGACGGCCACTTGCAGCGCGGTGGAATCTGCTAGCCCGATGTCTTCCGATGCCAAAATCACCAGTCTTCGCGCGATAAAAAGCGGGTCTTCGCCGCCCTCGATCAGACGCGCGAGCCAGTACAGCGAAGCGTCCGCATCGCTTGCGCGAAGCGATTTGATCAGCGCGCTGATCGTATCGTAGTGCATTTCGCCGCCCTTGTCGTACCGGGTATTGCGACGCTGCATCGCTTCGCGCACGACCTCCACGTCGACGTGCGGCGGCTCCCCGCGTGCAGAAGCGGCGGCGAGCTCGAGCGAGCTCAGAGCCGCGCGCGCGTCGCCATTTGCAAGGCCGACCAACAACGCTCGAGCCTCTTCATCGATCCGAAGCTCCAGCGCGCCCAGGCCGCGCTCCGCGTCGCGAAGCGCACCATCGACGATCGTTCCAACCTCCTCATCGGAGAGCGCGTCGAGCACAAAGACTCGAGCTCGTGAGAGCAGCGCCGAGTTGACCTCAAACGACGGGTTTTCGGTCGTGGCGCCGATCAGCGTGACGGTGCCGTCCTCTACGAAGGGCAACACGACGTCCTGTTGCGCCTTGTTGAAACGATGAATTTCGTCGATGAAGAGGATCGTCGGTTTTCCGGAGCGCCGCCGAGCTCTCGCGTCGTTGAGAACGCGCCGTAGGTCGCTGACGCCGGCACTTACAGCCGACATTCGCTCGAAGTGGGCGCCGGTACGACCGGCAATGATTTCGGCCAGCGTCGTCTTGCCGCTGCCCGGCGGGCCCCACAGGATCATCGACGGTACGGCGTCGCGTTCGATCGCGGCGCGTAGTGCGCGCCCGGGCCCCAGCAACTCTCGCTGTCCAACGAACTCGTCGAGCGTGCGGGGCCGCATTCGCGCGGCCAACGGCATCACTATTGCCTGAAAATCGAAGAGCATGTCCCCGCCTCTACGGTGGGGCAGGCACCTTGAGCGGCTTCGGCGTCGCCAATTTCCGGTGAAACTGGCTGGGAAACTGCATCGTCACGTCGTTTTCGGCGTGGGCATCGCCGGTCTGCGTGTTGTACAACACTTTGCCGGCGCTCATCTTTCGAGCGCCCGAAACAATATGCACGGCGCCTTGCAGAAGCAAGGTATGGGCTTGGTCGTCCAACGTGCCGTTGTCGGCGGTAACGTTGGTATCGGCTTGCACGTAATGAACGTTTCCAATGGCTCTGTAGACTTTCGCCGCTCCGTCGATCTGCGCTTTATCGGCCGTGAGCGTCGAGGGGCTCGACGGGTGAGCCCCGCCACCATTATCCGTCAGGCTTCCGGCGCCGCCTTGCGAATCGTGCATCACGACGTGGCCGTTGAGATAGAGCTCTTGTTTCTTGTAGTTGCCGTTGGCGCGATCTGCGGTAACGTCGCCGCCGACGCGTGTCATGACGACCTTGGCCGGAGTGCTGAAATCGCCCGTTTTAAAGTTTGCGTCGAGCGAGCTGGCGTGAACGGTCCAAACGCCGAGATCGAATGCGGCAGGGGCCGAGCCGGGCGAGGGGCTCGCACTCGGCGACTTCGGAGAACGCTGCGGCGGCGATGGTGAGACGCTCGGCTGCAGCGATGGCGAGATGCTCGGCTGCTGCGAGGGTGAGGAAGTAGGCTTGGCGAGTGCGATGAGTGTCAGACTGCCAACGAGCAGCGCGAGAAGGCGAATCATAATAGTTGCGTACGTACCTTTACCAAAGGACGCTCAATCGGTCCAAGGAGCGCTGCGAAGCGACTCTCCGAAACGGCGCCTTCGCGTAGCAACCGAGGACGCGCGCCCGAAATATCGATGATCGAGGATTCGACGGAATAGGGAACCGGCCCGTGTGCCACGACCAGATCCGCGGGCGGAAGCATCGAGCCATCGTCATCGCCGAGATATGGGGGGCCTCCCGGACGGAGTGCGGTCGTGCCCGCGATCGGCCCGCAGCGTTCGAGCAGCGCCCGCGCAAAGGGCTCGTCCGGAACCCGAAAAGCGAGCGTGTGCAAGCCTGCGGCCAGCTCGTCGCTGATAAAAGCTGGTTTGCGAATCAGAACGATCACGGGACCGGGAAGCAACCGTTTGGCGACGGTCGCCGCAAGCGGATTCTCAAATGCGTACTCGAGAAACTCGAGCGCCGACGCTACATGCATCGTCAGGGGCCGGCTGTCCGGTCGCCCTTTGGCCGCATAGACCCGGTCGATCGCGGCCGAATCGTAGGGGTCGCAGCCGATGAAATAACTCGTGTCGTTAGGCAAGATGACCGTCCCGCCGGAGAAGACCGCGCGCGCGACCTCTTCGGCAACGTCCTCAATCCGCGCGGCCGATGCATCGATGACGCGCCCCGCGCATTCCAGAGCCATTCCCTCATCATTCCTCGTCGACCCGAGTCTTCGCTGTGCCACGGGTCCGCGGGCGCCTAAACGCGCACTCGCGCGCCCGTGCCGATGGCAACGCACGAAAGCGGATCGTCGGCGACGATGGCCGGCACTCCCGTGACGTCGGAGAGCAGCTTGTCTAAGCCGCGCAGGAGCGCTCCGCCCCCCGTCAAGATGATGCCGCGATCGATGATGTCCGAGGCAAGCTCCGGAGGCGTTTTCTCCAGCACCGATTTGACCGCTTCGACGATGGCGGCGATGGGCTCCGAGAGCGCCTCGCGTACCTCTTCGCTCGTGATCTTCACGGTCTTCGGCAGACCGTTGATGAGGTCGCGGCCGCGAATCTCCATTGCCAGCTCCTGCTCGAGCTTGTAGGCGGAGCCGATCTTGATTTTGATCTCCTCGGCGGTGCGCTCCCCGATCATTAGGTTATAGACGCGGCGGATAAACCGAACGATGCCTTCGTCCATCTTATTGCCGGCCACGCGAAGCGACTGCGATACGACGATGCCGCCGAGCGAGATCACGGCGACGTCGGTCGTTCCGCCGCCGATATCGAGGACCATGCTGCCGGAAGGCCCATCGATTGGCAGACCCGCTCCGACCGCTGCGGCCATCGGCTCTTCGATGATCTCAACATCGCGCGCGCCGGCCAACTTCGCGGCATCCTTGACCGCGCGTTCCTCCACGCTCGTTATCTCCGCGGGTACGCAGATCGTCACGTGGGGTTTGGGTTTGGCGATCGACGACCACCACGAACGGCCCTTCATGACTTTCTTGATGAAGTATGAAAGCATCGCTTCGGTCACTTCAAAATCCGCGATGACGCCGTCGCGCAACGGCCGAATCGCCATGATATGCGCGGGCGTTCTGCCGAGCATTTGCCGCGCCTCCTCGCCGACGGCCAATACCCTACCCGTGTTCATGTCTTTGGCGACGACGGAGGGCTCGCGCAAGACGATGCCCTTTCCTTTGACGTAAACCAAAACGTTAGCCGTACCGAGGTCGATGCCGATTTCCAAGAACTGACTCCTACTCTAAGAAAGCGCTAGCTCGCCGAAACTCGCGGGTATTCACTCGTTTCGAAGAATCCCGCCGGCTCGACGAGCGGCGTCACGCCGCTGCTGCGCTGCACCTGGCCGCCCAGCTCCGAAAGCATCTCTTCCAAACGGTCGTAGCCGCGATCGATGTATTCCAGCCCGATGATTTCGGTTTCGCCCGCGGCTGCGAGGGCGGCGACTACGAGACCCGCGCCGGCGCGAATATCCGGTGCTTCCACCGGTGCCCCGGAGAGCTGCTTGGGACCTTTGATGACCGCAGCATTGCTTTCCATCGTCACTTTGACCTCGGCTCCCATGCGGGCTAGCTCGTTGACGTACGAAAAGCGAGCGTTGAAGATTGACTCCTCGACGACGCTGGTGCCCGGACAGGTACAGAGGAAGCCGACCATTTGCGGTTGGAGATCGGTCGGAAAACCCGGATATGGAGCGGTAAGAATGTCCGTGCCGCCGGTAATGCCATCGGCCTTCACCCTGATCCAGTCGTCGCCCGTAACCGTGACGACTCCGCATTCCACCAACTTATCGGTTAGGGCTCGCAAGTGATCCGGGCGGCAGCCGGTCACCGTCACGTCGCCGCGAGTTACCGAGCCGGCCAGCAAAAGCGTGCCGGTCACGACGCGGTCCGCGATGATCTCGTACTCGACGCCGTGCAGCTCGCGGACTCCCTCAATGGCGATCGTGTCGGTTCCCTGACCTGCAATCCGCGCTCCCATCGCGACTAGAAAGTTCGCGAGGTCCACGACTTCGGGTTCCATCGCGACGTTCTTCAACGTCGTCGTTCCGTCGGCCAGTACCGCGGCAAGCATTGCGTTCTTGGTTGCACCTACGCTCGGCATGCGAAACTCGATCGCGGCCCCGGATAACCGGGTACCCCGCGATGCGGCGATGAGATAACCGTGTGCGTTATGCACGTCGCATCCCAAAGCTACGAAGGCTTGCTCGTGCATGTCCGTCGCGCGCGTACCCAACACGCAACCGCCGGGAAGCGGAACCTCGGCTCGCCCAAAGCGTCCGAGGAGCGCGCCGACGATATCGAACGAAGCGGCGAGCTTGCGCACGAGGGCGTACGGCGCGCGATAGGACGCGACGTTGCTTGCGTCGATCGTCACCGTGTTCTTGTCTTCGTAGCGAATGCGGGCACCCAAAGCTTCCAGCAACGACCACATCACCGAGACGTCGGTGATGTGCGGCACGCGGTGGAGCGTTACCGTGCCTCGCGCCAGCAGAGCCGCGGCCATAATCGGCAGTGCGGCATTCTTCGCGCCGTGCGTTGCAACCGAACCTTCCAGGCGCGCGCCGCCCCGCACTCTGAGCGTCGTTTCGAGGCGATCGAGCATATAGAATCTACCGTTCGCGTAGCCTGCTAACTCGCCTACCGATGGCCGGTCAATCGCAGTTGCGCGCTCGCGAAATCAATAGCGGCCTGTTCGCGCGCATAAGCATCGCTGCCGCCCGCGGCACCCTTTTGTCGCTCGGTCGCCGCGGCCAGCCGCTCGCGTGCCTCCGCGACGACGACGTCGTCGAACGCCAGTGCCTCGTCGACCAGAACGGTAACGCGATCGGGCAACGCCTGCATAAACCCCTCGCTCGTGGCGAGCTCGAGACGCGAGCTCGCGCCATCCTTGAGGAGGTTTGCCCGCAATATTCCCGGCTTTAACGCTGCGAGGAACGGCGCGTGCTTCGGAAGGATGCCTTCCTCACCTTCGGTCGTCACCGCGATAACCAGCGTCGCATTGCCGTCGAAGACGACTCGAGCCGGTGTCACCAGTTTGAATGGGATGCCGTCAGCCACGAGCCATGCGCTCCGCATTCTCTCTCACTTCATCGATCGTGCCGGCATAGAAGAACGCGCCCTCCGGCAGATCGTCGACCTTGCCTTCGAGGATTTCCTTGAACGACGCGATCGTCTCGGAGAGCTTAACGTATTTCCCGGAACGCCCGGTAAACTGCTCGGCAACGAAAAACGGCTGCGAGAAGAAACGCTGGATGCGTCGCGCTCGCGCTACCGTGATCTTGTCGTCTTCCGAAAGCTCTTCGACGCCGAGAATCGCAATGATGTCTTGCAAGTCTTTGTAGCGCTGAAGAACTTCCTGCACGCCGCGAGCGACCTCGTAGTGCTCGTTGCCGATGATCTGCGGGTCCAAGATGCGCGACGTCGACGCCAGCGGATCGACCGCCGGATAGATGCCCAGCTCCGAGATCGGTCGCGAAAGCGCGGTCGTCGCATCGAGGTGCGCGAAGGTCGTGGCGACCGCGGGATCGGTGTAATCGTCGGCCGGCACGTAGACCGCCTGAACCGATGTAATCGAGCCTTTGCGCGTAGACGTGATGCGCTCTTCGAGTATGCCCATGTCGGTGCCGAGGGTGGGTTGATAGCCAACCGCGGAGGGCATGCGTCCCATGAGCGCCGAGACTTCCGAGCCCGCCTGCATATAACGAAAGATATTGTCGATAAAGAGCAACACGTCGGCCCCGAGCACGTCGCGAAAGTACTCCGCCATCGTTACGCCGGTCTGCGCCACGCGAAAGCGCACGCCGGGCGGCTCGTCCATCTGTCCGAACACCAGTGTGGTTTGCTCGAGGACTCCAGACTCTTTCATCTCGAGCCAGAGGTCGTTGCCCTCGCGCGTCCGTTCGCCGACGCCGGTGAACACCGAAAAGCCCTTATGAACGTACGCGATATTGCGAATCAGCTCTTGAATCAGCACCGTCTTGCCGACTCCAGCACCGCCGAAGAGGCCGACTTTTCCGCCGCGCGTGTAGGGTGCCATCAAGTCCACGACTTTGATGCCGGTCTCGAAGATGCGCGCCGTCGGCTCCTGGTATTTGAGCTCGGGTGCGGGCCGGTGGATCGGCCAATACGCCGCGGCTTTGACCGGAGCGTCGCTGTCGATCGTTTTGCCGAGCACGTTGAAAAGGCGCCCGAGCGTGCCTTCACCCACGGGGACGAGAATCGGTCCGCCCGTGCTACGCACCGGCGCTCCCCGCACGAGACCGTCGGTCGAACCCAGCGCCAGACATCGCACCTGGTTGTCGCCGAGTTCGTCCTGCACTTCGAGCGTGAGCTCGCGCGCCGCCGCCGCTCCGTTGCCTGCGTTGCGCGAGTCGTCGTTTACCTCGACCACCAGGGCGTCGCGAATGTTGGGCAGCGTCTCCGCCGTAAACTCGACGTCGACGACGTTACCGAGCACTTGCGAGATTTTTCCGGTGTCAGCCATGCTTGTTACACGTTCCTTACTAAGATAGTACGTCTTCTAGAAACTTTGAGGTGAGCGCTTGGAGTGAGGCGTGCAAGCCTTGTCCAAGTGCATCATGCCTCGGAGCCGCTCGTCGCTCCGCCATCCTGGCTGCGCTCCTGCTGCCTGCCTCCTCAGCATGACGCACTTGGACAAGGCTTGCACGCCTCACTCTACGCCCAGCGCTTCAGCGCCGCCGACGATCTCGAGCAGCTCCTTGGTAATTGCGGCTTGGCGGGCGTTGTTCATGGCAATCGTCAGTTCGTCGATCAGCTTCGACGCGTTGTCGGTGGCACTGGTCATTGCGACGAGCTGTGCGGCGAAAAATGCGGCATCGGTTTCGAGCATCGCCGAATAGATCGTGAACTCGAGATACTTCGGAAGCAGTCGCGAAAGCACGAACTCCGGCGAAGGGGAGAACTCTACTGCGCCCCGAGCGGCGCGGCTCTGCTCCTGGGCGCCGTCGGTTCCGGCGAAAGCCTTCAGATCCTCGGCGAGCACCGGTACGAGTTTACGCGTTTGCGGACGCTGCGACATCATCGATACGAGCTTCTGCGAGACCAATACGATCTCGGAGATGGTGCCGTGCACGAAGTCGTCGGCCGTCCGGCTCGCGACCTCGCGCGCGGTAGCGATCTTTGACGCGCCGAGCGGCCAGGTTGGATGCTCCGGGATGCCCATGCGGCGCACGGCATTGCGCGCCTTGATACCAACGGTATAATAGCGGACCCCGCTGCGGCCACGGGCGAACGTCTCGGCCGCGTGAATGACGTTGGAGTTGAAGGCGCCGGCGAGCCCCTTATCGGCGCTCATGAGAACGATGCCGGCGGGGGCGCTCGCGTTCCCCAGCTTCATGAATGGGTGATCGACGGACGAAACGGCCGCCATCAAGTCCGCAAGCATCTCCGCAAGCGCGTCTGCGTAAGGGCGAGCGCGTTTGCGGGCTTCTTCGGCGCGCCGGATCTTTGCCGCCGCGACCTGCTTCATCGCTTTGGTGATCTGTTGAGTATTCTTGAGCGACCGAATGCGGTCGCGCAGATCTCGTACCGACGGCATTTCCTAGAAGCTCTTGTTGAACTCTGCCAGCGCCGCGTCGAGCTGCTTGCGAGTGTCGTCCGACAGAGCGCCGCTCTCTGCGATCGATGTAAGAATCTGCGGATGGTCCGCGCGCAGGAAGTCGATCAGACCCGAGGCCCAGCCGGCGAGACGAACGGTCGGAACGTCGACGGCGAATCCGTTGGTCGCGGCATAGATGATCGCGACCTGCTCTTCAGTCGCCTGCGGTTGATACTGCGGCTGCTTGAGCAGTTCGGTCAACTTCTCGCCGCGCGCGAGCTGATTCTGCGTCGCCTTGTCGAGATCGCTCGAGAGCTTGGCAAACGCGGCGAGGTCGCGATACTGCGCCAGCTCGAGTTTCAGCTGGCCGGCCACGGATTTCATCGCTTTTGTCTGCGCGGCCCCGCCGACTCGGGAGACGGAGAGACCGATATCGACCGCCGGCCGGATTCCTTGGAAGAAGAGCTGGGGCGTCAAGTAGATTTGGCCGTCGGTGATGGAGATGACGTTGGTTGGAATGTATGCCGAAAAGTCGCCGGCCTGCGTCTCGATCACCGGGAGGGCCGTCATCGAGCCGCCGCCCATCTCGTCGGAGAGCTTCGCGGCGCGCTCCAGCAGCCGTGAATGCAAATAAAAGACGTCGCCCGGGTACGCCTCACGTCCCGGCGGCCGGCGCAGCAACAGCGACATCTCGCGGTACGATTGAGCGTGTTTGGTGAGGTCGTCGTAGACGATCAGAACGTCTTTGCCGGCATACATGAACTCCTCGGCCATCGCGCAACCGGCGAACGGCGCCATCCAGCGAAGCGCCGCCGCTTCGGACGGGCTCACTGCGACGATGGTCGTGTAGGCCATCGCACCCTTTTGCTCGAGAATTTGAGCGAGCGCGGCGACCGTCGAACTCTTCTGTCCAATCGCGACGTAGACGCAGCGTACGTCGCGCCCCTTCTGGTTGATGATCGCATCGATGGCCATGGCAGTCTTTCCGGTCGAACGATCGCCGATAATGAGCTCGCGCTGTCCCTTTCCAATGGGAATGAGGGCATCGATCACACGGATTCCGGTCTGCAACGGCTGCTTGACGGGCTGCCGCTGTACGACGGTGGGCGCGACGTTTTCGATCGTGCGAAAACGCGTCGTTGCAATCTCGCCCTTGCCGTCGATGGGCTGGCCTAATGGATTGACGATCCGGCCGAGCATCGCGTCGCCGACCGGCACGGAGGCGATGCGGCCCGTCCGCCGCACGGTGTCGCCCTCTTTGATCTCGGAATCGGGGCCCATGATCACGACGCCGACATTGTCCTCTTCGAGGTTC
>DATMKR010000114.1:0-2142 GCA_035571115.1 Candidatus Acidiferrum sp.
GCTTCAAGAGCTCGCATCGTCTCTTCGAGCGGATGCGAGCCGGGCCAGTGGAGCAAGTAGAGGTCCAAGTAATCGCAGCGGAGACGCTCCAGGCTGCGCTGCGCTGCGGCCAACGTTCCCTGGTAACTCGCATTGCTGGGCACGACCTTCGTGGCGATAAAGAGCTTCTCGCGCGGAATGCCCCGGATAGCTTCTCCAAGAAACTCCTCAACGGCGCCGGCACCATACATCTCTGCCGTATCGAGGTGCGTCATTCCCAACTCGATCCCGCGCTCGATGGCGCGTCGCGCTTCTCTGCGCGCGGAGCCGCTCTCCGGCATATTCCACGTGCCTTGACCGATCACCGGAAGATCCACGCCCGTCGTTCCAAAAGGTTTATGCTTCATCGAAATCCTTGGCAACCTCGCCTAGAAAAACTCGAAGTCTTCTCGGCGCGCAGCGTAGGCCAGCAAGCCTCCGCGCAAATGAAGCAGACGCTCGAATCCCGCTTCCCGTAAACGGCGTACCGCCCAGAGCGACTTGACGCCGACTCGGCAGGCGACGACGTACCGGACGGCACTATCGAGTTCGGACATCCGCTCGTCGAGCTGGGATGCGGGAATTCGCAATGCGCCCGCGATCGAGCCGAGCACCGCTTCGTGCGGTTCGCGAACGTCGAGCAAGGTTGCATCGCGCAACGCGTCGTCGAGCCGATCGGCCTCGATCTCAGCGACCCCGCTTTCGACTTCAACCGGTTCGTAGCCACGCTTCGCGATGCCGCCGATCGCCGGAACCGCGCCGCACAGCTCGCAGTCCTCATCGCGATCGAAGCGCAGCTCGCGAACGCGCGCTTGCAGGCTGTCGACGAGCAGCAGCCGCCCGACCAGCGGCTCCCCAACTCCAAGAACGACTTTGAGCGCCTCCCCGGCTTGCCACGCCCCGATGAGTCCGGCGAGGGCACCGAGGACGCCGCCGTCGGCACAAGTCGGCGTCAGCTCTGCCGGCGGCGCTTGAGGATAGAGACACCGGTAGCACGGACCGCCGGGCGCGCAGAGTACGCTGAGCTGGCCATCGAAGCGAAAGATCGAGGCGTAAACGTCGATCTTCTTCTCGAAGTAGCACGCATCGTTGATCAAATAGCGAGTTGGGAAGCGATCCGTGCAGTCGAGCACGACGTCATACGCGCGAACCAGCTCGCGAGCGTTCTCCACGTCGAGACGAAACGGGAGCGCATCGACACGAACATAGGGGTTGAGCGCGTGCAACCGCGTTGCCGCCGCGACCGCCTTGTTGCAGCCGACGTCGGCCGTGCTAAAAATCGTCTGCCGTTGCAGGTTCGTCTCGTCAACGGCGTCGTCGTCGACGACGCCGATGCGTCCAACGCCGGCGGCGGCCAAATACTGCAACGCCGGTGAACCCAGCCCTCCCGCACCCACAACCAGCACTCGCGCGGCGGTGAGCCGTTCTTGACCGCGTAATCCTACTTCGGGGATCAGCAAGTGCCGGCTGTAGCGCCGCCGCTGCGCGCCGTTCACTCCGAACGCTCCTCCGAGCGCCCGAGCGCGGGATGCCGCTCGTCGAACCATTCCAAGACCGTCGCGCGCGCGTGCTCCGCCGCGTATGTATGATCGCTCTCGATCGTTGCCAGCGTCTTCGGCTCCGGAGCGCGGCCGTAGAGCTCCCGCACGCTTCGCGGGCTCACCATCGCATCGCGACTCGCCGCGATATAGAGCGCCGGCCTGCCGGCCAGGCGCGGCAAGAGCTCGTCGTACCGGGCTTCTACACCGGCCACCAGTTCCGGCAACGTAACGCCGACCACGTATGACGAGCGAAAGTCCGTGACGCCCACCTTGCGCAACGCCTCCAACGACGTGGGCCGGCCGTAGCCGGTAGCGATGGCGACCGTGCCCCGGATGTTCGCATCGAGCGCCGCGGTGAAGATCGCTGTCATTCCTCCCATGCTATGCCCCAGCGTGTAGATTACGTCGTCGGAGCGTTCGCGAACAAAAGCGACGACGCGGAACATCGCTTCGATGCAATCGTCGACGCCGCGCAGCTCGCCCCCGCTCGCCCCGAGTTTATGTCCTGGGAAGTCGAGACTGTAGACGCCCAGACCGTGGCTTGCAAGAAACGAACAGAGAAAATCGAGATTCTGTTTGCTCG
>DATMKR010000115.1:0-3025 GCA_035571115.1 Candidatus Acidiferrum sp.
ACGCCGCTATTGTACGGCAACGCAGGCTTCGCGCCTGCCGCAAGGCCGCTGGAAAAGCCTTGACAAACAATACGACCGGTCATAGTATCGCTACGATGAGAATTGAAGAACAGTCCGCATGCCAAGACTGAGCGTCCGCGAAAAGATTGTCGCCGCAGCGGCAGAGCGTTTTCACGCGCTTGGGTACAATGCGTGTGGCGTCCAGGAGATCGTCGACGCAGCCGGCGTGCCTAAGGGATCGTTCTACAACTATTTCAAGGCCAAAGAACTGCTGGCGCGCGAGATCTTAAATAATTATTGGAGCGGCGCAGGGTTGGATCTACTTGCCGATATGTCGATCGCTCCGGTGGAGCGCCTGCGCCGGCACTTCCAGCATATCGCTTCGCGATATAAAAAGTTCGGCTTTGAAAACGGCTGCTTGGTCTCGAAATTTATGCACGAGGCTTCGGACTCGACGCCCCTCTTGCGGAAAGACCTCCGTAGACAGGTCGCTCGCTGGACGGCGCTGATTGCGCAGACCATTCGCGACGGCCAGGCCGACCGAACCATCTCGAATTCAATCGATGCCGAAACGACAGCTCGCTTCCTTATCGAGAGTTGGGGCGGCGTGACGGGCGCCATGAAGCTCGTCGCGAGCCGCGTGCCGATCGATGATTTCTTTTCGCTCGTTTTCGGCACGCTGCTCCAGCCGAGCCCGCCGACGTCGAGGCCGCGCACGACTCGAGCCTAGGGCGACCTTTCCAATTTGATCACTTCCGCGTCTCTCAGGTCTTGACATAAGACGACCGGTCGTATTATTATCTGAGCCCGCGGCCGCGGTCGCACTCCGAGAAACCACTGGAGACTAACGATGATCGAAACTACGGAAACTAAAAATAAGGCACTCGTGCTCGAAGCCTTTGACACGCTTTTCAATAGACGGGACTACCTCGCGGCCGAGAGGTTCTGGTCGCCCAACTACGTCCAGCACAGCGCGCATATCCCGCCGGGGCGCGAGGGCTTATTCAATCTGATCAAGAGTCTGCCGCCCACACTGAAGTACGAGAATGGTTTGATTCTCGCTGAGGGCGACACGCTGATGCTGCACGGCCGGTTCAGCGGCATTGGCCAGCCCGCAAACTGGATTACGCTCGACATCGTACGCATCGAAGACGGGCGCCTTGCCGAACACTGGGATGTCATAGAGGACGAAGCTACGCGCGAAACGTCGGTGAGCGGCTTGCCGATGTTCGGCGCAAACTTCCCCGAATCGTGAGGATGAATTTCAGAAAGAAGGTTCGCTATGGAAAGTTCTTCAGTTTCTAAGAGGATCAACACCGTCGTTATCGTGCACGGTGGTTTGGTGGACGGCTCGGGTTGGCGGGGTGTCTACGACATCCTGAGCGCTGATGGGTTTAACGTAAGCGTCGTTCAAAATCCCACGGCGTCGCTCCAAGGCGACGTCTCCGTCACGAAGCTCGCGCTAGACGAGCAGGTGGGTCCGGTCGTGTTAGTCGGGCACTCGTATGGCGGCGCCGTAATTACTGAGGCTGGTAACCATGCGAAAGTAGAAAGGCTTGCCTACATCACGGCATTCGCACCGGACAAGGGTGAGTCGGTGAACACGTTCATCGCGAATCCGCCACCCGGTGCGCCGGCTCCGCCGATCCTGCCGCCAAGAGATGGGTATCTGTTCCTCGACAAATTGCAATTTGCAGCCTCGTTCGCGGCTGACGTCGACCCGAAGACTGCAGAGTTCATGGCCGTTTCACAAGTGCCGTGGGGCATCGAAGCGCTCGGCGGACAAATTACTCAACCGGCCTGGAAGACGAAACCGAGTTGGTACCTGCTCGTTACCGACGATCGGATGATTCCGATCGCTACCCAGCGCTTCATGTGCGAACGCGCCGGTTCGAAGCCTATAGAAGTGCCGGGCAATCACGCTATCTATGTGTCCAATCCGCGCGCAGTTGCAACTATTATCCAAACGGCCGCAAGCGCAGAGTTAGCGGCTCGCTAGTCGGTCTGGGCTCACTCTAGCGACATAGTGGGCGAGTGCAGTGCTCGAAGCAGTGCATTCGCCCGCTCGCGACGAGCTTCGGTCGCGACTCGGATCTAGTAAAAGAACTGCTGCAGTTGGTTGAAGCCCGGGCCGAACGTCCACCCCATGCGTTTGCCGGGGTTGATCGCCGGGGCGGGCTCTCCGAGCGCAAACTTGAACCCGGTAATCGTCTCGACCAGATTACCTTTCTCGTCGTAGACGACGATCGCGCTCCCCTGGCTCCCGCCGCAATAGGTCGGATCGGTCACTAAGAACAAGCCGTTCACCGGATCGTTGGCGATGCCGGCGCCGCTGTTCTCCTGGGACGTATCGCCGGTGCAGGGAAGCTGCGCCGCCACGCCCGTCTGCTGTGCGAGATCGTAAAACTCGACTTGGGCGTTGAGCTCGGTCGTCGTGGCCGCAATGCCGGTACTGGAATCGACGGCTAACCCGTTGACGAAGCCCGCGCCAAACTCTCCGTTGTTTAGGCCGGCGAACTGCGTCTGCTTGCCGGTCTCGAGATTGACGAGGACGTTGATCGGCGCCGCGCCTTGGACGCGCCCGCCGTCGGGCGAGGTCGCGATGACGGCTTCGTTCTTCGCCGTATCTTGCGCGAGTTGCGGCAGATCCCCCAACGAAAACGTCCTCGGATCGAGATGGAACACCTTGCCGAACTCATTCTTCGCGACGTTCGATTCAAACAGGTCGGGAGTGTCGTGCTTCTTGAGCTCGATCGCGAAGATAGCCGTCATGCCGGTTGTTTGATTTGGACCGGCCGCCTCGACCTCGATGTCCTTGACCGGCGGCGTCCATTTGCCCGTGAACCTACCCTTGACCGGATCGATCAGGTCGTAGAAGCGCTTGGCGAAGATTGACCCCTTGGGCATGACGTCGCGCGTGACGAGGCCTATGTCGCCGGTGACGATCGCATCGAAATTATAGGACGTTCCGCTCGGCGGCGGGTTTGGGAACGTCTTCAGTATCGCTCCGCTATCCTGATCGAAC
>DATMKR010000116.1:0-2099 GCA_035571115.1 Candidatus Acidiferrum sp.
TCGGCGACGTCGACCGTACCGCGGCGATGGTCTCGGTGGGAATCGGCCTCTTCCTGGTCGTCCTCGGGGCGATCGCGTCGCTTCGCGTCGCTCGGCGCGTTCTCATGTTGGAGCGGTTGGAAGCCGCTTTCTCGCGCGAGCGCCGCTTCGTTGCCGATGCGTCGCACGAACTGCGAGCGCCGCTGGCAGTGTTGCGTGCGGAAACCGAGCTCGCGCTGCGCCGCGAGCGCACCGGCAACGAGTATCGCGCCGCCTTGGCGTCGATCGCGCGTGAGGGGGCGAGGCTGGAGGAGCTTGTGAACGAGCTGCTGGCAACGGCGCGGGCCGAGGTGGATGCGCGCGAGCAAGAAACGCTCGATGCCAACGAACTCTTGACCAACCTCGGCGATCGCGTTCGCGCCACCGCCGCGACGCGCGGCATCGAGATCCGCGTCGAGAACAGCGGCGTGATGCTCGCGCAGGCCAATCGAGCCACGCTCGAGCGCGCGCTGCTGGCAATCGCACACAACGCCATACGCTACGGGCGCGACGACGGCACGGTACGCATGCGTTCGCTGCGGGACGACGGCCTGGTGCGAATCGAGATTGCCGACGACGGACCGGGCTTTACTTCAGATGCACTCGCCCACGCGACCGAACGGTTTTGGCGCGGGGACACGGCGCGTCAGCGGGACGGCACCGGGCTGGGGCTAGCGATCGCGCGCGCGTTCGTCGAGGCCAATCGCGGTACGTTGCAGATCGCCAACTCTACCGTGGGCGGCGCGGTCGTGACGATCGAGTTGGCTTCTTCTTAGGGCGACGGTGAGGCGAGGGGAACCGCGGCGCAGAGCGCGGCACTCGACATCACGGCCGTAGCCGCATCGTTTTCGCGCCCCGCCGTCTGATCGATCGTCCACCGGAGGGCCTCGATGAGGCGCGTCACGGGATTATAACCGAGCGTTAGCCCGGGAACCGTCGCCAGGTCGATCGTGTACGGATTTGGCGGGAGGCCCGCAAAGTTCGGATTGTACGTGAGTGGATCGGGCGCGGGGGTCGAGGAGCTTGCTCCTTGAGTCTCCGGTTGATTTAGCTCGCCGATGTATGCTTCGCCGGCGTGCTGCAGATTCGCCATCTGTTGCGTATCGACAAAGCCGCTGATGATATCGAGCGACGCGTTCTGCGCCGCGAGCGCCTTGAGCAACTTTTCGCGAATCTCTTGCAGACGCTTGTCGTCGTCTGCGAGTCCCGTGGTCGTGCGCAGCTCGGGACTATCGAGCACCGTTTGGATCGCGATGATGTTGTTGGCGATCGGACGGATTAGATTCTCGAGTCCGAGCAAGGCCATCTCCTGCGTCCCGTTCGACGACCCACCGGGATCCATCGCGCCTGGACCGCTCTGGGCACCTCCCGGATCGCTTCCGTCGAGCGACGCGGTGTTGTACTGCTTGAAAAGGTCCGGACTCTTTCTGATGGTCGCGTCGTTTTGCATGATCATGCCGATCGCCGGCTTGATCCGCTGGCGAAGCTCGCTGCACAGCGGCCGGCTCACGACGCGATAAATCTGCGGCGGCGGTGTCGCGTTTGGAGTTGGCGTCGCCGCAATCGTCGCAGTCGCGACGAGCAGCAGACGAAACCCGAGCGAACCCATAAAGGGCCACTACGCCGCCATCACTATGTGCCCTCTTCACGCTTGCAAGCAGACACGGAGGGCATGGTGGAAAGGCCCCGAAGCTAGCCACCCCCCGGTGCGTAGCATCACTCCGTAAGCGATCGTTTATCGGTTCAGATCCTAAGGAGGACATCGCATGCAACGTTTACGCAACCTCCCCGGCATTTGCGCGATCGCATCGTTCCTGACGGGCTGCGGCGGCATTGCGCTCTCGTCGCCATCGCTGACGACATCCGCGGCTTCAAGCGGCTCTCAAACCTTCAATTACAAGGGACGGAAGCAAGTCTTCCACGTGCCGGCCGGAGTAAAGCGCGTCACGATCACCGCCGACGGGGCCAGCGGCAGTATCAACTACGGCAGCGGCGGCGGTGGCGGGGGCTACAACGGTGGCGGCAACGGGCAGTGCACGTACGGCGGAGCCGGCGGCGGCGAGTCGGACGTGCGTCAACAT
>DATMKR010000117.1:0-41247 GCA_035571115.1 Candidatus Acidiferrum sp.
CGGGAGGGGGTCGCCCGCTGCTTGCGCAGGACGACGATGCGGCGATTGCCGCCGATCTCATCCTCGCGTTCAACGGAGGCGCCGAGCATCAACGAGGCGTCCTCGAGGACACCGCGTTCGCGTTCGTCGATGCCGCCGCGCTGCAAGACCGCTGCCCCGCCGACCCCGATGAAGGGCAGAAGGAGCTCCGCGACCGCTGGGGCGCTAGCGACGGCTCGGCAGGTGCCGGTCGCAAAGTGTTCGCGCATTTCGGGCCGGTGGCCGGCGGCTTCGGCGCGTTCCGCAATCACGACCCCTTGGAGCCCGAGTCGCTCCAAGAGCGACTCGAGCAGGCGCGCCTTCTTCTGCGTGGACTCGATCAAGGTGATCGGCATGCCGGTCACGATCCCGACCGGAATCGCCGGGAAGCCGGCGCCCGACCCGAGATCCACGTACGGCTCCCTCAAATAGGGGACGACCGAAAGGCTGTCGGTGATATGGCGCGCGATCTCTTCAGGCGAGCGAGCGCCCGTCACGTTGAAGAGGCGATTGGCTTCGAGAACGAGCCGACCAAAGAGCGCCAGGGCTGCGACGTTGCTTGTCGCGAGCCCCTGGGCAGTCAGAAGCTCTTCAAGGGCCGTCAATTGCTCAGGCCGTGGGAACGGCGATGCTCTCGCGGCGGCCCTTATGGACGAAGAGGCCGACGATCGCAACGTCGGAGGGCGTGATGCCGGGAATTCGCCCCGCCGTCCCAAGCGTTCGCGGTCGCTGCGAAGTAAATTTTTCACGCGCCTCCGCCGAGAGCGCCGCAATCGATTGATAGTCGAAGTCGGTCGGTATTATGGCGTTCTCAGTCTTCGAGGCCTTCTCAATGGCGAGCTCTTGGCGGCGCACGTAGCCCGCACATTTAAGCTCGATTGCCAGGCGTTGGCCGGTCTCATCATCGAGCGCCGGGTCAAAGCGGCCGGCAACGTCGCTAAACTCGAGGCTCGGCCGGCGCAGGACGTCCGCAAGCGTGCTCCCGGCGGCGAAGTGTTCCTCCCCGATACGCTCGTCCGCGATGCGAGTCTTCTCGGCTTGGGTGCGCGCGAACTGGAGCGCTTCGCGCCGCCTCTGGAAGTGCTCCCAGGCGGTGTCGTCGATGAGCCCCATTTCGCGGCCGACGGGCGTCAAACGCAGATCGGCGTTATCGTGCCGCAGCAGCACCCGGTGTTCGGCGCGCGACGTGAGCATGCGATAGGGCTCGTCGACGCCTTTGGTCACCAGGTCGTCGATCAGCACGCCGATATAGGCCTGGGCTCGGCTTAGCCGCAGCGGTTCCTCGCCGCGGGCTGCCCGCGCGGCGTTGATGCCGGCCACCAGCCCTTGGGCCGCGGCCTCCTCGTAACCCGAAGTGCCGTTGAGCTGCCCGCAGTGGTAGAGTCCGGCGATCCGGCGGGTCTCCAATGTCTCGTGCAGTTCCGTCGGGGGCACCATATCGTACTCCACCGCGTAGCCGGCGCGCACCATGCTGCACGCCTCCAATCCGGGCAGCGTGTGAAGCATCTCGAGCTGGATCTCGGCCGGCAGCGACGTCGAAAAGCCGCCCACGTACAGCGTGGGCTCGTCCCAGCCTTCCGGTTCGATAAAAATTTGATGCGCCGGGTTATGCGCGAACTTTACGACCTTGTCTTCGATCGACGGACAATACCGCGGGCCGATTCCGCGAATCAAATCGAGTCCGTAGAGCGGCGAATTGCGAAGATTCTCTCGCACTAACGCATGCGTGCGCGCGTTGGTCTGCGTGAGGTAACACGGCAGCTGCGGTCCTGCAAACTTTCGTTCGCTCGCGTAAGAGAATAGCAGCGGATGCGAGCTGGGTGCCTGCAGCAGCATCGCATCATAGTTCACGGTGTGCCGGTCGATGCGCGGCGGAGTCCCGGTCTTTAGGCGCGCCGTCGGAAACCCGAGATCGCGCAGCGCAACCGCTAGGCCGCCCGCCGGCGCCTCGCCGAAGCGTCCTTCGGCGCGCACGACGCCCCCGCAAAAGGACTTTCCACCAAGAAACGTGCCGGTCGCAAGGACAATCCTTCTCGCGCGATAGCGTGCGCCGTCGGCGCAGACGACGCCGCGAACGGCGCCGCCCTCGACGATCAGATCTTCGACCAGACCCTGGACGATCGTGAGATTCGTCTGCGATTGCAGCAACGCCGTCGCGAGCCTGCCGTATGCGGGCTTATCCATCTGTTGGCGTAAGGCTCGGACCGCCGGCCCCTTGCTCTCGTTGAGAAAGCGTGCGTGAACGCTGCAGCGATCGGCGATCCTGCCCATCGCCCCGCCGAGCGCGTCGATCTCGCGAACCAACTGGCCCTTGGCGCTTCCGCCGATCGACGGGTTACAGGGCAGCGTACAGATCCTCTGCGGATCGCCGGTCATAAGTATGGTTGGAACGCCGAGACGCGCTGCCGCGAACGCCGCCTCGACACCGGCGTGGCCACCGCCCACGACGATCGTGCCGGCGTCGTCGAACAGAGAGGTCAGCGCGTCGGCCCGGTTGTCAGCGCGGCGGAGTGGCCGCGCAAGCGCAGCGAAAAAGCTATCATCAAGATACCGAACACGATCGCGTACGCGCCGATCAGCCAAACGAGCGCCAGCGCGCCGGCAAGCGGATACCAAATCATCAAAACGCCGAAGAGAATCGAAGCAATTCCACCGATGATGAGCCAGAACTCATTGTTTAAGTGCGAGCGCAAATGAATCGCCGCGACGATCTCCAGAACTCCGGTAATGAAAGCCCACGCTGCAATCGTGAAATAGAGTGCGAGCAACGTGATCCGGACATCCCAAAACGTTATTGCGGCGATGAGTATTCCAACGATGCCTTCGAGCAAGAGCGGCCACCAGCGCCGATGCGTCTCTGCGGCGCGTATCGTCGCAAGGACTGCCAGGATGCCGTCTACGAGCGCGTAGGCACCAAAGAGAAGCCCGATGACTACGAGGGTGTCCCCGGGCCAACGAAGTGCGAGCACCCCGAAGAGAATCGCAACGATCCCGCGGATCAACCACAGCCACCAGTTTCGCGCGATGCCGCCGACCATTTCGATCGAGCGCACGAGTTATTGCACTACTTTCCCGTTGGCGAGAATAACGCGCTGCGCCATGCACGCCGCGGACGGGACCGTCATTGCGGCAGCGATAAGGCTAACTAAAAAAATGCTTTGCACACGGCTCTCCTTGTGAGTTGGTGCGTTACTTTCCGATGCAAAAACGGGAGAAGATTCCGGTCACAATCTCTTCGGCGGCGACCTGCTCGCTTACATGCCCGAGTTGCGAAAACGCGTGCGCCAGCTCGGTCGCCACAAAATCGATCGGCTCACCGGTGTCGAGTGCGCCGCCGGCGCGCCCGAGGGCCGCGATCGCGGCGTAGGCGGCCTCGAACTCGTGAACCCCTGCCAGGTGAGGCCGAGTCGCGTCAAAACGTTTGCCCTCCCAGCCGACCGTCGCAATCGCATCGCGAACGCGCTCCAGCGTCTCGGGATTCCGTACGCTTCCAACGATTGCGCTCGGCCATGCCCTGGCGAACGTTGGGTCCGTACCCAGGTCGGCCTTGTTCAGAAAAAGTATGCGCGGCCGATCTTGCGTGCGTTCGAGCAGCCGCTTCGAGGCCGAGTCCGGCGCTTTTGAGCCATCGACGACGACCAGGGCGATGGCGGCCGTGTCGAGCGCGCGCTCGGTGCGGGCGATGCCATGTGCCTCCAGGCGGTCGGCGTGCGATCGGATGCCGGCCGTATCGATCAGCCGCACCGGTACTCCGTCGACTGCCACGCTCTCCTCGATCGTATCGCGGGTGGTTCCCGGGACGTCGGAGACGATCGCGCGTTCGGTACCCAACAGCGCGTTGAGCAGCGACGACTTTCCGGCGTTCGGTGGACCTACGATCGCGACGCCGAGACCCTCTCGTACGAGCCGTCCCAACTCACCCTCGCGCGCAAGACGCTCCAAACGCGCGCGAATCGGCGCCAGCCGCACTTTGAGTCCGCTGCGGTCGGGCTCCGGGACCTCGTCCGGAAAGTCGATCGCACCCTCCAGCTCTTGGAGGATTGTCGCTAGGGCGCTGCGGACCGCTCGAATCTCCTGCGCCAGCCCGCTCTCAAGGTTCGCGAGTGCGGCGCGTGCCGCGCAACGTGTTTGCGCATCGATGATGTCCGCAACGGCGGCCGCAGCGTGCAACGCCATTTTTCCGTTAAAGAATGCGCGCCGGGTGAACTCGCCCGGCTCGGCTAGCCGAGCGCCGCATGCGAGCATCGCGCGAATGACTTCGCGGCCGACCACCGGAGAACCGTGGATCTGAAGTTCGAGCAAATCCTCGCCGGTGTAGCTGTGCGGCGCTTCGAAAAAAATCGCCAGCCCGCGGTCGAGCAGGGCGCCGCTCTCGTCAACAATTGTCGCGTACGTCGCCACACGGCGGCGCAAGCGAGATTTCGTTTGAACTAGGCGGCGGACGAGTTCGCGGACCGACGGACCACTGGCTCGTACGATGGCGATCGCGCCCTTTCCCGGAGGCGTCGCGACGGCGACGATGGTCGTCGAAGGCCCGTCGAGCATTCAACCCCGAATGCTCAACGGGGGAAGATGACGACTCGGCGTTCGGGCTCTTCGCCCTCCGATTCCGTGCGTACCAGCTCCGAATCGGCGAGTGCGAGATGCACGATCTTCCGTTCGGACGGCAGCATCGGCTCGAGCTTTTGCGGGGAGCGCTCGCGGACGCAGCGCTCGAGCGTTGCAAGCGCGAGATTTTTCAGCTGGTCGGCACGTGCGGCGCGGTAACCCTCAGCGTCGATCGTGAAGTATCGGCGATTGTTTCGAACGCCGGCGTTGAGCACGTTGTTGAACACGAGATTGAGCGCTTCCAGCGTGTTGCCGTGGCGACCGATCAGCATGCCGAGGTTCGGTCCAGTCACTTCGAGATATTCGCCCTCGGGGCGCGATATATACTCGATGTCGATCGGGCCGGCGCCCATTCGCTCGAGTAACTCGGCAAGGAAATCGCGCGCCGGTTTCGCCTCATCGGGAAGATCTTGCCGTTCGCGCGGCGCGGCGTGGCTGGGGCGCGGGTCGCGCCGCCGGCGAGTGCCGCCGCCATTTCTTCCGCCCCCCGACTTACCCGGAATAGGGCGGTCGCGCACGTCGGCCGGCTGTTCCTCAAACTCGAAATCATCTTCGTAGAGCATGTTAGTTACCTTTTTTGTTCTTTCGCTTCGATCGCGAGGAGCGCGCCGCCCGAGGCTGGCTCGACTGCGCAGCGCCGTTGCTGCTCGGCAGAGCCTTTCCCGAGGCTGCCTTGCCGGTCGCGTTCCCGCCGGAAGCGCTTTCGGTGATGACGTGCTCGCTGTCGATCAATGCCAACGGCTGATGGTAGCGGCGCAGCAGATAGAACTGCTGCCCCATCGTGAAAATATTGTAGAAGCACCAGTAGAGGACCATCGCCGACGGCCAGTGATAGCGCCAGCCTAGAAAGCCGAGCATCAGCGGTGAGAAGATCGCCATCGACCGCTGCATCTGAGCCTGCTGTGGATCGGTCGCGGGCATGCTGACGTAGCGAACGCTCAGGTACATCGAGAGCGCGTAGACCAGGATCAGGATGAGATCGGGCAACGAGAGATTCGCGGCGAGGATCGGCCATCCAAACAACACCGGTACCCAAGAAGCGAACGGCATGGGCGGCGAATTCGGAAGGGCGTGCGGCACGTGCATGATGATGCCGGGTATCCACAGCCACGATTGGTTTTCGAAGAGCGCCTTGTGGTTGAGCACCACATAGTAGACGCTGATGATGACCGGATATTGCACGAGCATCGGCCAGCAGCCGGCGAGCGGATTGACGCCCTGCTCTTTATAGAGCGCCATCGTTTCCTGTTGCTGTTTTTGCTTATCGTCTTTAAAGCGCTCTTGAACGCGCTTGAGCATCGGCGCAATCTTCTGCATCTTCAAGAACGCCTTGAACTGCGCGGTATTGAGCGGCCAAAAGACCAGCCTGATCAGGGCCGCCAGAATGATCATGCTCCAGCCGAGATTTCCGATCGGCTTGTTGATGGCGAGCACGACCCACCAAATGAAGTTCACGAACGGGTCGAGCCACGACGCGGCCAGCAAAACGTGCACCGCCTACCTCGATTCCAAGCGGCGCCCGCCGTGGGGAACGGCGGCAGGCACGAAATCGACGCCGCCCGGGTGCCACGGATGGCAGCGCGCCAGGCGAGAGAGGGCTAGCCAGCTACCTCTGACGATCCCGTGGTCCCGCACTGCCGTCGCGGCATACTGAGAGCAGCTCGGATAGAAGCGGCACGCCGGCGGAAGCAGCGGGGAGATGACAAGTTGGTAAACGCGGATGAGTCCCAAGACGGCGGCTCGCATGCGATCTACTACGCGGGTCCCAGAGCCGAAGTTACTTCGGCTCGTAAATCGGAAAAGTGTACGTCCGCGGCCACGGGCCGGGCGACGACGAGCAGCCGCATCGCGGCACGCGACGCGAGCGCTTCCCGAGCGATTGCCGACAAACGCCGGCGCAGCTTGTTGCGGACCACGGCCTTTCCGATCGACTTGCTGACGGTGATCCCCACGAGGGACGAAGCATCCCCAGCCGGCGCATCACTGCGGTAAATGGTCAGACTCTTGGTCGAAACGCGACGGCCGTGGCGGCGCAACCGGGCAAAATCCACTTGCCGGCGCAGGCTTGCCACCTGGCGCATCAGACCGTGAGACGATGGCGTCCCTTCTTCCGGCGGCGCGCCAGCACCTTACGCCCGGCTTTGGTGCTCATGCGCTCGAGGAATCCATGCACGCGCTTGCGGCGGCGATTGTGCGGCTGAAAAGTCCGCTTCATAACGTCCCTTCGGTTATCGAGTAGTGCCCCACACCCCTATGCGGCAGACAGCCCCTGATTATATCCGGCGCGCGGGGTCAGCGCAAGGCGGAGCTCGGCGAAAGGCAGGGGGAACCACCCAGATGCCGCCGTAACTTGCTGAAGTTTTGAGCGCCTCCAGAATGCAGCCGCCTGCCCGCCGGCGAGTCGTCGTGACGGGCCTGGGAGCGGTTACTCCGGTCGGAAACACCCGTGAGGATTTTTGGAGGCGCCTCATCGCGGGCGAATCTGGAATCGCCCCAATTACCGCGTTTGACGCCAGCCTCTTCGATACGCGTTTCGCGGGCGAGGTAAAAGACTGGAATCCCGAGCAGCTTATCGGGCGTAAAGAAGCGCGCCGGATGGATCGCTTCACGCAGTTCGCGTTTGTGGCGGCGCGGGAGGCGATCGAGGATGCCAAACTGCCCGAGGATCCCGAGTTCAAGCAGCAAGTCGGCGGTATCGTCGGGACGGGCATCGGCGGAATCATTACGTTCTGGCTCAACTCCGATAAAGCCAACGAAAACGGAACGTGGTCGAAGGTAACGCCCTTCTTCATTCCGATGCTCATGGCCAACGCCGCCACGGCGCACATTTCAATGGCCTACGGTTTTCAAGGGCCGTTTTTTGCGGCGGCAAGCGCGTGCGCCAGCGGCAACGACGCCATCGCGACCGCATTCAATCTCATAACGCACGGCGATGCCATTGCAATGATTGCCGGAGGCAGCGAGGCAACGGTATCTCCGCTGGCAATCGGCGGCTTTTGCTCGATGCGAGCGATGTCGACCCGTAACGATGATCCGGCCAGAGCGAGCCGCCCGTTCGATCGCGAGCGCGACGGATTCGTGCTCGCTGAGGGCGCGGGCATCCTGGTTCTCGAGGAGTACGAACACGCGTTGGCTCGCGGAGCGAAGATCTATTGCGAGCTGTTCGGCTACGGCCAATCGGCCGATGCCTACGATCTCGTGGCGCCGGATCCCGAGGGCAGGGGAGTCCGCTTGGCCTTCGCTCGCGCTTTAGCCAACGCCGGCATCGCGCCCGAGGACGTGGATTACATCAACGCGCATGGAACGTCGACGCCAATGGGCGATCCTGCCGAATCCAGTGCCATTGAAAAGACCTTTGGCGAGCATGCCGCCAGAATCGGAGTGAGTTCGACCAAATCGATGCACGGGCACGCGCTCGGCGCCGCGGGCGGCATCGAAGGCGTAGCGACGGCGCTGGCCGTGTACCACGATATCATGCCTCCGACGATCAACTACGAGTTTCCCGATCCGCAATGCCGGCTCGATTACGTACCCAACGTCGCGCGCCACGCGCCGATCCGCGTCGCGCTCTCGAACTCGTTCGGCTTCGGCGGTCACAACAGCGTCATCGTCCTCGGCAAGGTTCGTACAGGCTCCTAGGGTGAGCGGCGAAGCGTATCGGCGGCGGTTGCGCGCCCTGCTTCGCCTTGCAGGCATTCGCAAGCGCGACGAATTAAGCGTATTCGAAATGGCCTTCGTTCATCAGAGCTATGCAAAAGAGCGGGGCGGGAGCTCGAACGACCGAATGGAGTTTCTTGGCGACTCCGTGCTCGGTTGTATCACGGCGGGATGGCTCTTCGAGCGATTCTCCGACGACTCCGAGGGATTGCTGACGTTGCGAAAAGCCGCCATCGTGAACGACGCGCAACTTGCCCGAACGGCGCGACGGCTACGGTTCTCGGAGCTCACGCTGCTCGGGACCGGAATGCGGGCCGCGGGCGGAAGCGATAACACGTCGGTGCTGGCCGACGCCTTCGAAGCTTTTGTCGGTGCACTCTACCTCAGCTACGGGCTCGAAAAGGCGCGCGCGTTCGTCGTCAAATATCACGTCGAGCAGCTGGATCACTCCTCGGACGCCTTGATCGACGCCAAGACGCGCTTGCAGCACTACGCGCAGGAACATTTGGCGGCCACTCCCGTCTACCGGGAGACCAGTCGCGGCACGCCGCAACGCCCCGAATTCCATTCCAGAGTCACCGTCAAGGGTAAGCTGCTCGGCAAGGGGCACGGCCCCTCGAAAAAGACCGCGCAGCAAGCGGCGGCCGAGGCCGCACTGCTCTCGCTCACTCCGGCAGTCGACGAAGGTTTGCCGCGGGCGGTCGGGACGTGAAACTCAAGAAGATTCGATCGTTCGGATTCAAAACGTTCGCCGAACCGACGGCGCTGGAGTTCGGCGACGGCGTCACAGCGATCGTTGGCCCAAACGGTTCTGGAAAGTCCAACCTCGTCGATGCGTTTCGATGGGTACTCGGAGAAACGTCGACCAAGAGCATTCGATCGGGACGGTTGGAAGACGTCATCTTCGCCGGGAACGAAAGCCGCAAGCCCCTCGGTCTCGCCGAAGTCTCGATTCTGTTCGATAACTCCGACGGTGCGCTGTCGATCGACTTCAACGAAGTAGAAATAACTCGGCGCGCCTATCGCGTGGGTGAGAGCGAATATTTCATCAACCGCAGCCAAGTACGTTTGCGCGACGTTCTCGATTTGGTCATGGGCACCGGCCTCGGACCCGGTTCGTATGCCATCGTTTCGCAAGGACAGATCGATGCCATCCTCGTCAGCAAGCCGGCCGAGCGGCGTTCGCTCTTCGAAGAGACCGCGGGCATCGGCAAGTTTCTGGCGCGCAAACACGAGTCGATGCGCCGTTTGGAACGCACCGAGCAGAACGCCATTCGCATCAGCGATCTTATTGCGGAGCTGGAGCGGCGAATTCCGGAGTTGGAGACTCAACTTCGCCGGGCGAAGCGCTACCGACGCGTCAGCGCGCGTCTGCGAGACCTGGAAATCCTCGGTTACTTGCGAGCGGGCGCGTCGCGCCGCGCCGAAAGGCTCTCGTTACGTGACGAGCTAGAGCGGGGCGAGGAGCAGCGCGCCGCGGCGGCCGCCAAGGCCGCAACGCTAGGTGCGGAAGTCACACGCCTGCGAACGCAGCTCTACCGATGCGAGCTGCAGCTCGAAGAGTTGCGCTCGAAGTCACAGAGCGAGCGCAACGACGTCGCACGCGTGGAAGCCGAGTACGCCGCCGCGCTCGCGCGCCGCGAGGCGCTCGAGCGGCAATCGACGCAAACCTCGGAGGACGCCGCGCGGGTGCTCGGGGAGCGCGCGCTGCTCGTTACGGCGATGGATCAGCTGGAGGCACGCCTCACGCCAATATCGCGAGCGCTGGAAGAAGCCCGAGAGCGCGAGCTCGAAGCGCAAGCGACGCTCTCGCTGGCTCGCGCGCAGCTCGAAAAGGTCTTTACCGAGCTGCGCGAGGTCGAAGCCGGCGCGACGGAGCTGGCAACCCGCAAGGCGGAGCGGCGAGTCCAAGCACAAACGCGTCGCACCGAAGTCGAGCGTCTCGAGCGAGAAGAGCAGCTCGCCCGCGAGCGGGCGGAGCAACTCGAGATTGCCGCGGGTGGGGCATCACACCGTCACGGCGAATGCGGCCGCCGCATCGCCGCGCTCGAAGAAGAGCTCCTCGATGCGCGCGGTCGCGCGGAGAATGCGGAGCTCCAGGCCGCTGCCGCCCAAGAGGAAGTCGTGGCGGCGCTGGGCGCTCATCGCGATCAAACGGGCGACGTCGCAGCGGCGCAGTCGCGCCTGCATACGATCGAAGAGTTGGAAAACTCGCTCGAGGGGCACGTTCCCGGAACGCGCGCAGTCGTCGAAGCGCGGCAACGCGGGGAGCTGCACGGGATCGAGGACATCGTTTCGAATCTCATCACGACGCAAGAGCGGTACGCTCGCGCGATGGACGTCGCCTTCGGTGCTCGGCTTTCCAACGTCGTCACGACGACCTCGGAGGATGCCGAACGCTGCGTCGAGTTTCTCAACCGTAAGGAGGCGGGCCGCGCAACTTTTCTCCCGCTCGATACGCTCTCCGATCGCCAAGGCCGAAATCTCGAACCTGGGCTGGCCGCCGTGCCCGGTGTTCTCGGCTATGCGCACACGCTGCTGCAGACGGCACCGCGTTACGCGAGCATCGTCAACTTCTTGGTTGGCAACGTTTTGATCGTCGATCGGCTCGAGACCGGCATCGAACTCGTACGGGAGCGGGGCGTGCGCGACACGATCGTAACGCTGAGCGGCGAGCAGATCACCGGAGGCGGTGCGATTACCGGCGGGCGGTTTGCGCGCGAGCGCTCGATCCTTTCCCGGCGATTTCTAGCTGCCAGTCTTCGCGAAGCGTTGGCGGGTATGCGGCTGCGGCTCGACGAGTCGGAGCAGGCCCTGCGCGGAGCTCAGGCTCGCGCCCACACTGCCGTTGGAGAGCGCGACGCGTCGCGCGAGCGCCAGGGGCACGCGGAATCCCAGCTCGTCGGATTGCGCGCGCAGACCGCGGCCCTTACCGAAGAGGTCGAGCGCACGCAGGCCGAGCTCGACACGGCGCGCGCCGCCACGGCTTCTCTTCACGCCCAGGTCCTGCGATCTCGAGAGCTGCAGCGCGAGTACGAACGCACCGACCCCGAAGCGCAAAAAAGCGACGACGAACGCCTGCGCCTGGAAACCGAGCTTGCACGCGTCCGCGAGGAGATTGCGGCCGCGCAGACGGCCCAGACCGCAGCGAGCGCGCACGCCGCCGATTTGCGCGAGCGAGCCGGCGGGCTCGCCGCCGAGCGCGATGCGGCCAATGCGAGGCTCGGAATGCTCGATCAGGACCGCGCGCGCGCCGGGTCGGCACGGGAGCGCATGTTAGCCGAGATCGGCTTGCTGATGGAAGAGACCCGCAGCGCACACCTTCATCTCGAAGGTTTGCGGCGCGGCGTTGTCTCGCTGGACGCGCGGCTCGAGCAATCTCGCAAAGAACGCGAGGAACTCGTAACCGGACAGGCTCGCGTCGAGTCGGAGCTGCGGCTGGCCGAACAGGAAGAGCGCGACGCAGTCGCCGGAGGCGAGCGTCACCGCACGCGATTGGCGCAGATCGAAGCCGAGCTCGGAATGCTGGTCTCCCAGTTCGCGCAACACCCGGCCACGAATGAAGAATGCGCCGACGTAGAGAGCCGGTATCGGGACGAAGCCGATGTGATCGTCGAAGAGCTTCCACGGCTGCGCGACGACCTCGCGCGTTTGGAATCGAACGTCAATCTCAACGCGGAGGCCGAGCGCGATGACGTCGCGCAGCGCGAGGAGTTCCTACGCGTGCAGCTCGAGGATCTCGCAAAAGCGCGGGCGACGCTGCTCGAGTCAATCCAAGAAATCGAACGGGAGAGCCAAGCGCAGTTCAACGCGATCTTCGAGCGCGTTGCCGCCGCATTCACGACAATGTACGGACGGCTTTTCGCGGGCGGTCAAGCCAAGATGTGGCAGACGGAGCCTGCCAACCTTGCGGAAACCGGCATCGAAATCGCGGTGCAGCCGCCGGGCAAAAAACAGATGCCGCTAGCCGCGCTCTCGGGCGGCGAGCGCGCCATGACCGCTGCGGCTTTGATTTTTGCGCTCATCGAGATCAGGCCGGCGCCGTTCTATCTGCTCGACGAGGTGGACGCTGCACTCGACGATGCAAACATCGAGCGGTTCTGCCAGCTGGTGCGCGAGTTCGCCGCAAAGTCTCAAATGCTCATCGTCACGCACAATAAAAAGACGATGGAGAGCGCGGATCGTCTGTACGGCGTAACGACCAAAGAAGCCGGAGTCAGCGCGATCGTTTCTGCAGAGCTCGCGGCGCAGGCGGAGATGTCGGTTGCCTGACGCCGAGGCGGCAACGCGACGCGCGGCGCTCATCTCCGTTTTTGACAAGACCGGCTCGGTAGAGTTAGCCCGCGCGCTCGAGCGGCGCGGCATCGAAATTTACGCAACGGGTGGAACGCGAGCATTCTTAGCGCATCAGGGCGTACGGGCCAGAGACGTCGAGGACGTTACGGGTTTTCCGGCGCTCTTCGGCGGCCGCGTCAAGACGCTGCATCCCAAGATTTTCGGTGCGATACTGTTCGATCGAACTGATCGCGAGCACCGATCCCAAGCGGAGAAGTACGCCATTGCGGAGATCTGTGCGGTCGTCGTAAATCTCTATCCATTTGAAGCCACGGTCGCGCGCCCGGGCACGACGGAAGAAGAAGCGATCGAGCAGATCGATATCGGAGGCGTGGCGTTGTTGAGAGCTGCGGCCAAAAACTTCGAGCACGTCGCCGTCCTAACGCATCCTTCACAGTATGCGGAATATCGCGTCGCGATCGAGTCGGGTGACGTGCCGTCGGCGCTGCGTCGCAAGTATGCGATCGCGGCCTACGAACGAACCGCGGAGTATGACGTGGCGATTTCGCACTACCTCGCCGCAGCCGGAGAAATTTTGCCAAGCGAGCTCCCCGGCGCTCTGGCACTGACGTTGCCGCTTGCCAAACGTTTGCGGTACGGCACGAATCCGCAGGAGCGCGCCGCGTTCTACCTCGACCGGCCCGAGCGTCTGCCCGAGCAGCTCCACGGAAAGGCGCTTTCCTATAACAATTTGCTCGATCTCGATGCGACGCTGCGGCTCCTCTCGCGCGCAGCGCTCGGCGCTGAGTTCGGAAGCGATCGCAAACGCTTCATTCGCGCGGCCGTGGTGAAGCATACGGTTCCGTGCGGCGTCGCCCAACGTTCCCACGTCGGCTTGGCCGTTCGAGAAGCGCTCGAAGCCGATCCAGTTTCGGCATTCGGGGGAATCGTTGCAGCCGACGCTCCGATCGACGCCGATGCTGCGCAAGCGCTCGGCCGGTATTTTCTCGAGATCGTCGCGGCGCCGGACTTCGATTCGGATGCGCTCGACCTGCTCCAGAAAAAAAAGAACCTTCGAATTATGCGGTTTAGGAAATCGCTTCCCGACGAGCTGGCGCACGAGCTGCGCCTCCGAAGCGCGCTCGGCGGCGTTCTCGCGGAGAACGACGATCCGGCCGCACCGGCGGAAGAGTGGCGCGTCGTCACGCGGCTACAACCAAGCCCCCAGCAATGGCACGATCTGGCGTTTGCTTGGGATGTCGTCCGGCACGTGAAAAGCAACGGCATCGTGGTCGTTAACGGTGGAACGACCCGTGGAATCTGCGCGGGCCAGACAAACCGCGTGAGCGCGGTGCAGATTGCGTCGCAGCGCGCCGGCGAGCATGCAAAGGGCGCCGCCTGCGCCAGCGACGGCTTCTTTCCGTTCGCCGACGGCTTGGAAGCCGCCGTTGCCGGTGGATGCACGGCGATTATCGCGCCCGGCGGATCGGTTCGCGACGCGGAGGTCGTCTCCGCGGCCGATCGCCTCAATGTCGCGCTGGTGTTTTCGACCTATCGCTATTTTCTGCATTAGAGGAGCATGGAATGCCGCGGTTTCTTCACACGTCGATCTTCGTCAACGACATGAACGAGTCGATCGATTTTTACACCGAGAAGCTCGGATTGCGCTTACTCGACGGTCCCTTTCACTATCCCGGCAACGCGGACATGGCGTTTGTGGGAAGCGATTGGAGCTCGTACATCGAGCTGGTTTACGACTTGGAAGAGCATCCTCCGTACGCATTAGGCAACCGCTACGAGCACCTGGCGCTCGAGGCCGACGGCGATCTTCGCCAGTACGTCGATGCACTGCGAGCCAAAGGCGTGACGATTCTCAAAGACGTCTACAAATCTCCCGGCGGTACGCGCGCGATCGCCTTCGTCCAAGATCCAAACGGCATCCCGGTCGAGCTTTTGGAGCCTCATCAACGATAGATGAAGGGATCGGTCGGCGGCGCGATGCGTTGCGTGCTGCCGGCAACCAGGCGAAGCTTGCCACCGATGCTCTCGATGCGTCCGTCGACGCGCAGCCAGCTGCCCGTCGCAAAACGGGGAGCGCGATCGAGACGGACGACGACGGGAGACGCATCGGCGCGACAACACGTTATCGCGTAGCGCACCAAAGCGCTCTGCGCTCCGCTTCGCGCGAGCGTTCCGGTGAACGTCAAATGCTCGCCCGCAAAGAGATCGGCGAGCGTCGTTTCGGTTGCGTGGTACTGCGGCGGCGGCGCGCCGATCATCGCGCCGGCCAACATCAATATCGGCGCGCATCGCCGCGCCGGGCTTCGCTCGCGTCGATGCGCGATCGCGCAGATCAGCGCCGCGCCGGCGCAGGCCGCCATCAGGGGCGTGATTGCGGGATGGACGAGCGCGTCTCCGCGCCGTGAGGCGACGATTCCGAATGCTGCGGCCAAGAGCGCGTAGGCGAGCGCATCGTGTCCCTCGTCCGAGTGCGTCGCTCGCCGGAGTGCACGCAGGTCGATGATCCCAGCCACGCAGAGAAAGGCCGCCGCCGCGATTGGAGCCTGGATGCGCAATGCGCCCGCCAGGGCAATGGCCCCAAGCCCACAGGGCGCCGTCGTAAAACCGAGCATCGCGCCTGCCGCTGCGCTGAGCATCGGTGGAAGCTTGGCGGGGTCGACCGCGGCCGCGAACTGCGTCGCGGCACCCGTCAGGATTGCGGGTGGAAGAAGGGTGGCAAACTCACCGAGCAGATCCGGCGGTTGGGGGCAGTCGGGCGGGCGTTCGTGGCGGAGCAAACGCGCGACCGCGACCGCGGCGCCCAACCGCGCGGCGGCGACGAGCGGACCGAAGAGAAGCCACGTCGCCGCGGCCGCGGGAAGTGAGCGAGCCGACGGGCCCGCCGTGCATCCGCAGCCGAGATACGCCATGGCATTGGAATGGCGCAAGAGGCGTCCCGCAATGATGCCGGCGAGCAAGAACGGTGCGCTTCAAAAAGAGCGCTCGCCGACGTTGCCAGCGCGCAGCGCAGGGCATCCGGCGTCGAGAGCGTTGCAGCGGCGAGTAGCGCGCCTGCGTAGAGGGCGATACGCACCGGCAACCATCACGCCTGCTGCCGCAATGGCTAGTCAATCGACCCGGCGAACCGGTCGGCCGGGATGAGAGCCTAGCAGCATGCCGGAGAACTTTGGTGCCCCGCGCGGCACCCAGGACTTCGTTCCTCCCGAGTCGGGGCGCTGGAACGAGCTCGAAGCACGGATACACGTTCTCGCTGCGCGTTTCGGCTACGGCGAGATTCGCACGCCGGTCTTCGAGTCGACCGAACTCTTCATCCGCGGCGTCGGCGCGCAGACCGACATCGTGGAAAAGGAGATGTACACGTTTGCCGACCGCTCCGGCCGCAGTTTGACGCTGCGCCCGGAATGGACAGCGCCGGTGGTCCGTGCCGCGCTCGAACATCATCTCTTTGCGCTCGGGCCGCTGCGCCTCTATTACATCGGACCGATCTTTCGCTACGAGCGTCCGCAGAAGGGCCGCTACCGCCAGTCGCATCAGTTCGGCGTCGAGTGTTTTGGTTTTCCGGGTCCCGAAGCGGACTTGGAAGTGATCTCGCTTGCGTGGGAGCTGGTCCGTGGATATGGGATCGGTGACGCGGTGCTCAACGTCAACTCGATCGGCGACGAGCATTGCCGGCCGGCCTATCGCGACGCCTTGATTGCGCACTTCAGTCCCCACTTGGCCGCGCTGAGTGAGGAATCGCGGCTGCGGATCGAGCGCAACCCGCTGCGTTTGCTCGACAGCAAGGATCCGGCGGACGTTCCGTACGTGCAAAGCGCGCCGGCATTGGAGTCGTTTCTCTGCGGGCCGTGCCGGGAGCACTTTGACGCGCTCAAATCGTATCTCGATTTGGCCGGCATTCCGTATACGGTCAACCCGCGCATCGTGCGCGGACTCGATTACTATGGAAGAACCGTTTTCGAGATCACGTCGAGCGTACTCGGCGCGCAAAGCAGCGTTTGCGGCGGCGGCCGGTACGACGGCTTGGTGCAATCGCTTGGGGGCCCGGACGTGCCGGCGGTCGGCTTTGCTCTCGGCATGGAACGCTTCCTCATGATGCTGGAGGCTCGCGACTCGCAAGCGCAAGCTCCGCGACGCGGCCTCCAAGCCATCGCCTTAGGAGCGCAAGCGCGCGCGGTCCTGACACCGATCGTCGCGGAGCTGCGCCGCACGCTCGAGGCGCCAACCTTTGCCGACTATCTCGAGCGCAAACTGCTGGCGGCGCTAAAGATCGCGGACCGTAACCGGGCGCGCTATGCGTTGATTCTCGGGAGCGACGAGCTTGCCGCGGGCGAGGCGGTGTTGCGGGACCTGGAGCACCGAAGCGATCGCCGAGTGCCGTTCGATTCGATAAGAGTCCTTGTCGAGCTTCTCGTAGAAGCGGGACTGTAATGGACGAGCGCTATGCCGAAGAGACGCAAACGTTACGCGAGCTGCTCGCGCTCATGCACGAGCACGACCTCGACACGATTAAGGTAAAACTGGGCGACGCAATCTACGAGATCTCGCGCGCGAGCTCCGAGCCGGCGCCGCGAGCCGACGGCCTCTCCTCCATATCGGCCGGCGAAAGCACGCCGGCAGCGGCTGCGAACGTTACTAAAGTGCTGGCGCCGTTGACCGGCGTGTTCTATCTTGCAGCGTCACCCGATGCCGCGCCGTATGTCGAAGTCGGCGACCGGGTCGAAACGGGCGACGTCCTGTGCGTGCTCGAAGCGATGAAGCTCTTCAACGAAATTCAGAGCGATTATTCGGGCACGATCGTGCGCGTCGTGCCCGGCAACGGCGAGCTGGTCTCGCAGGGTCAAGAGCTTTTCTGGCTCGAGCTGCATTCGTGAAGGAGCAGATGGCGCGATACTACGGACGCCGCGGTTTCGACGAGTTGCTCGCCGACCGGCGCGGGCTTCTCGATCCGCCGCAGTATCGCGAGCAAGTCGAAGCCATTGTCGATGCGGTCGTTGCGGCTCTTCGAGCGGGTAAGAAAGTGTTGTGGTGCGGCAACGGGGGCAGCGCGGCCGAGGCACAGCACATGGCTGCCGAACTTTCCGGGCGTTACCTGCGCGAGCGACCGGGCCTCTACAGCGAAGCCCTTTCGGTTAACTCGTCAACGCTGACGTGCGTCGGCAACGATTACGGGTACGACTTCGTTTTCTCTCGCCAGGTGGAAGCGTTTGCGCAACCGGGCGACGTCCTGATCGGAATGACGACCAGCGGCAGTTCGCGCAACGTCGTGCTCGCACTGCAGGCTGCGAAGCGGCGCGGCGCGGTGACGGTTGCGTTTACCGGTAACGGCGGCGGCGAGGTCCTCGAACACGCCGATCTTGCCTTACTCGGCCCCGATGGATACGCTGCGATCGTCCAAGAAGTCCATCAGGTCATGGCACACATCGTCTGCGACTTGGTAGAGCAGCGCCTGATCTTCGAAGGCGGCTTGCCGTGACCTCGCTGATGGCACCCGACGCGCGGACGCTCTTCGAACGTGCGAAGGGGCGCCGGATTCTGGTCATCGGCGACCTGATGATCGACGAATGGATTTGGGGTACGGTCACGCGCATCTCACCCGAGGCGCCCGTTCCGGTCGTCGCCGTCGCCGACCATTCGTTCACGCTCGGCGGAGCCGGTAACGTTGCCAGCAATTTGCGGGCCTTGCACGCCGGCGTCGTTTTTGCGGGAACGATCGGTGACGACGCGTTCGGCGTGCAGGTTCGCAGCCTGCTGCAAGAACAGCACGTGGACGATACGGGAATTTTCACCTTGGCCGATCGGCCAACCACGCGCAAGACGCGAGTCGTGGCGCACAATCAGCAAGTGGTGCGCGCGGATTGGGAGTCGACCGCGCCGCCCCCCGACGACGATCGCGGAAGGATTGCCGCGTTCGTTCGCCGGCGCGCGGCGGATTGCGACGCCGTTATTTTGAGCGACTACGCCAAAGGCTTGCTCTGTAGGGAAATCGTCGAAGCGACGTCGATCTGTCCCCTCGTGCTGGCGGATCCCAAACCGCAGAATATCGAGTTGCTGCGCGGCGTCACGTGTATCGCGCCGAATGTTGCCGAGGCATCCACGATGACGGGCATTTCCATCGTCGACGATGCGAGCCTCGAACGGGCCGGCATGCGCCTCCTCGAGATGCTCGATTGCCGGTACGCAGTCATTACGCGCGGCGAACACGGCATGGCGCTCTTTGGAAGGGACGGTCAGCGTCTGCGAATTCCCTCAGTCGCGCGGACGGTTTACGACGTGAGCGGTGCGGGCGATACGGTAATCGCCGTGCTGGCGCTGGCGCTGGCGGCCGGCGCGGCCATCGAGCAAGCGATGCAGCTTGCCAACTTCGCCGCCGGAGTCGTCGTCGAGAAGCTCGGAACGGCAACCGCATCGCCCGAAGAGATCGTGGCGCTCGTCGAGCCGGCGACGACCTCGGGATGAACGTGTCGCTTTTCTTTGGCCGCCTCCTGGGCACGCAGGAGGCGGTCGACTGGCGCGAAGAGCTGCGCGCCAAGGGACGCAGCGTCGTCTTTACCAACGGTTGTTTCGACGTGTTGCATGCAGGTCACGTCGAGTATCTTGCATGGGCGCGCGCGCAAGGCGACGCCTTGATCGTCGGTTTGAATGAAGACGATTCGGTGCGCCAAATCAAAGGCCGCGCCCGGCCGATCGTTCCGTTCCGGGACCGAGCCGCGCTATTGCTGGCGTTGCGCAGCGTTGACGCCGTCGTAGGATTTTCGGAGCGTACGCCTGAGGTCTTACTCGATCGCATTCGACCCGACATCCACGTCAAGAGCGACCAGTACCGTGAAGAAGAACTTCCGGAACGAAGCGTCGTGCTTGCGTACGGCGGCCGAATCGCGCTCGCGCCGCACGCGGCCGGGAAGAGCACGACGGAGACGATCGCCCGCATCCTCGATGCGTATAGCCGTCACGGCTAACGGCCCCGGTGAGGTTGCCGGGTGGCTGCGGCCGCTGCTGCGCGCTCTCTACCGGCGGCAACCGGATTTGGAGGCGCTGGTTTTTCTCGTGCCCGACGATTATGCGACCGGCTTCGAAGCGAAAATCGTACGCGACTCGTTTCCGGCGGCACGCGTTTTCACTCCGAAAGAATACTTGAAGTTCGCGTTAGGTGCACGACTGGAGAGCCTGCCGGCTCGCGCGGACCTGGTGCAGTACATCGGAGGTGATCTCTTGCACGCCGCGCGGGTTCACGCGCGATTGAAGGGGCGCGCCGCGACCTATAAGTTTTCGCGCCGATCGTATCGTTCGCTCTTCGATCGGGCCTTTGCGGTGGACGCGCGTAACGTCGAGCAGCTTGCCGCGTGGGGAACTCCGCCGGAACGAATCGAGCGTGTCGGAAACTTGGCAATCGACGGCGCGCTCTTCGAGGCCGGTCTGGAAGGAGAACCGGGAACGCCGTCCGACGGAGTGCTCATCATGCCCGGATCCCGATCCTACGAGATCGAAAACCTCGTTCCGTTTTATTTTGCGGTGGCGTTGCGCATGCTGCGGGAGCGTCCCGGGCTTCGGGTTGCCTTTGCGCTTTCCCCGTTTACGTCGCGCGCGCAGGTCGCTGCGGCGATCGAAGGCGGTGGCCATCCACGCATGTTCGGTCGAAGCGGACGGCTCGTAACGGAGGGCGGACGCGACTTTCTCGCGACCGAGTCCGACGACGTGCGCATTCCCCTTCTCACCAACGCTCTGGCAGCGGCCCGCAGCGCGCGCTTGGTCTTAACCATTCCCGGAACGAAAACGATCGAGCTGGCAGTACTCGGTAAGCCCGCGATTGCGATCACTCCGCTCAACGCGCCGGAGCTCGTTACGATCAACGGCCCGCTCACCTATCTCAATCGCATCCCGCTCGTCGGCGTCCCGCTCAAGCGCGCGGCGGCGGTCGCGGTCGCGCGCCGTTTTGCTTTTCACACGCAGCCGAACATGGACGCGGGTTGCGCGCTCGTGCGCGAAGTGCATGGAACCGTCACGCCCGGTCGAATCGCGCGGATCGCGCTCGACTCATACGACGATCGGGCCTGGATTTCGGCATCCGGGGCCGCATTGGCAGCGCTCTATGCCGACCATATCGGGGCGGCGGATCGGATGGCGGATTCGCTGCTCCGCTTGGCGGCGTAGGGCCGAAGTGGAATTTTCGGTCGTGATTGCCACGAAAGACCGGCAAGAGTATCTCAGGCGCACGCTGGAATCGTTGGAGGGCCAGACGCACGCGCCGCCGTTCGAGGTGATCGTCGTCGACAACGGCTCCGCCGACGAGACGAAAAGCGTCGTGGAAGCCTGCGCGGGGAGCTCCATTGCGGTGCGTTACCTTAGCGAGCCGCAACCCAATCGCGGCAAGGCGCGCAATCGCGGCGCGCAAGTCGCAACCGGCCGGTATCTCCTGTTCTGCGACGACGATGTTTGGCTGCCGCCGGCCTGGGTCGCCGCGCACGGGGCGGCGCAAACGGGAAAGCACGAGGTCGTCAACGGGCCGATTCTCAACGTGCCGTCCTACGACGCGAGACCGTTACCCACACTCGCCAACTATTCGCGGGCATTTCTCTGCACGTGCAACGCGTCGCTTTCGAGAGAGGCTTTTTTTCGCGCCGGTGGATTCGACGAAACGTTCGATCTCTACGGCTGGGAAGACACCGAGCTTGGCGTGCGCCTGCGCCAAGCGAGGTGCGGATGGAAGTTTGCCTGGGATGCGTTTCTCTGGCACGTCAAGCCACCCGCCGAGAATACGCTCGAAATCGAGATCCGAAAGGCGATCGAAAAGGCGCGCATGGCGGGCCGCTTTCTCACCAAGCATCCTTCGCGCCGGGCGCGCTTGGCGACCGGGGCTCACACGCTCAACCTTCTTCGGGCTCGCTACCTCTTGCCCGACCGCCTTCTCGCACTCTATGCAGGTCTTTCCACCAGCGACGCACCGGGCTGGCTGCGGCGCGCAAGCCGCGGGCAACTCTTGGACGGGCTGTACGCCCGAGAGCTCGTTCGCGCGCTCGATGCCGGCGATGTGCGCTGAGCGAGCCCTGCTCTATTGCGCCGGCGGCGGCATCGGTGACTCGCTCGTTGCCTCGGTTGTTGCTCGCGCATTGCACCAGAGGTTCGCAAAGGTCGACGCGCTCACGCTGTCGTCGCATCGCGAGCTGCTCGAACGCGTGCCGGACGTCGATCGCGTTTTGGTCGATGCGGGCGAGGATGGCGCGGTCGCGACGGAACTCGCGCGTTTGGGATACGAAGCCTGCATCGTCACGTGGGCGACGTCCAGAGCAGCACGAGTTCCGCAGCGGGCCGGCATTCCCGTGCGGGTCGGCCAGGCGCGCCGCTTGTACTCGTTTCGCTTCACCAATCGGGTCGTGGTTCGAAGCGAACGAGGCGACGTTACCTCTCACTGGTCCGATGTGCTGCTCGATTTCCCGCGGGCGATCGGCTGCGACACCCCGGACCATCGCTATCGTTTCGTGCCGACGGCACAGGACGAGCGCGAGGCCGCGGAACTTCTCGCCGGCTCCCGGCGCTTCATCATCCTCAATCCGTGCAACGCGATCGCGTCGCGACGCAGGTTCTGGCCGCTCGAGGGTTGGGCGGCGCTCGCGTGCGCGCTTCGCGAGCGCTACGACGCGCGCGTGCTCGTGAGCGGTTCGCCGGCGGACGCGCACTGGGCCGAAGGCATCGTTCGTCTCGTCGGTGGCCGGGAGGGAATCGATTCGATTGCGGGGCGCACGAGCGTGGGTGCCTTCGGCGCGCTCGCGCGTTGCGCGCGCGCGTTCGTGGGCATCACCACCGGCTCGATGCACGTTGCCGCCGCCGTCGGCTGCCCAACGGTGGGCATCTTTCCCTTTCAATCCGATTTCCCCGAACGATGGGCACCGCTCGGCGAACGAACGGCGGTCGTGCGGGCCGCGTATCCTTGCCACCCGGGCGATACGAAGGAACGCTGTTGTGACTACGCTTGCATCGCGAACCTCGATCGCACTCGAATCCTCGCCGCGCTCGACTCGTTGATCGCATGATTGCCACGACGATTCAGCTGTGCACCTACAACCGCGCGACGCTGCTCGAGCGGGTGCTGGAGGCAGCATTCGATCAGACGGCCCCCGACGATGCGTATGAAGTCGTGCTGGTCGACGACGGCTCGAGCGACGAAACGCCGTCGGTCATCGAGCGCGCGCGTTCGCGCGCGGCGTGTCCGTTTACGGTCGTACGCCAAGATAATCGCGGACTTGCCGCCGCTCGGAACGCCGGAATCGCGCGGGCGGCCGGCGAGCGCATCATTTTTATCGACGACGACGTGCTCGTGCTTCCCAACTTCGTGCAGGAGCATATGCACAGCGCCGCGGCGCGTCCCGGCGCGATCGTGCGCGGCGGCGCCATCGAAGTCGAATCGCTGGACGAGCTGCCGCCGCCCGTCTGGGGCATCAAGAACTACAGCGGGAACTATTTTTGGACGACGAACGTCTCCGCGCCGCTGGGGACGATACGCGCGATCGGCGGATTCGACGAGTCGTTCTCGGAGTACGGCTGGGAAGACATCGACGTGGGCTTACGGCTGCGCGCCGCCGGCGTTAAGGCGGTCTTCAACCCGCACGCCCTCGTCTATCATTTCAAGCCGCGCCCTCGCGCAAGCAGCATCGAGGCGATGGTGGCGCAGGCGAGGGCTAAGGCGCGTACCGCCGTCGCGCTCGCGCGGCTTCATCCTCACTGGCGCGCGTATCTCGCGACCGGAATCAATCCGGCACAACGGCGACTTGCGGCGTGGCGGCGCCGGCTGGGATTGGCCGATCGTATGCGCGGCCGGCTTGCCGGCCTTAGCGAGCGGGAACTCACGTCGCGCGAGCTGCGACTGGCGCGCGCGCTCGCGAACGAAGCCTATTTCGAAGAGCTGGAGCACGCGCTACGAGCCGCGAGCTCGTGAGGATTCTTCTCTCTCGAACCGATCGCATCGGGGACTTAGTGCTCTCGACGCCGGCGATCGCGACGGTCAGAGCCTCGTTCCCCGACGCGCACCTGGCCATCGTGACCAGCGAATACAACCGCGTCGTCGTGGAGCGCGACGGCGACATCGACGAGCTCATCGTGCTGCCGCGCGGCGTAAAGGCGCGCGCGTTCGGCGGGACCTTGACCGGATACGACGTTGCGGTTGCGCTCGCGCCGCGCTTCGTCGACCTGCAGATCGTGGGAGGAACGCGTGCGCCCCTTCGGATCGGCTATACGTACGAGCGCCGCTGGTTTGCTCGGCTGACGGCTCGTCTCTTTCTCAATAATATAATGGTCTCCGAAGCGGATCCCGACCTGTGCGATCGCGAGCCGCACCGCACGGTGCGCCATGAGGTCTTGCAGTTGCTCGATCTCGTCGCGCTCGCCGGCGCGCACCGTCGGGTCACGACGCTGCGGCTCGACTTGGTCGATGCGGATCGAGCGATCGCGCGAACGCTTCCCGAGAGCCCCATCGTGCTTCACTTGGCTCCGAGATGGTTTACCGGCGGCAGCACTTTGGCGGGAACGCTCGCGATGGTAAAGGAATTGGCCTCGCTTGCCCCAGTCGTCATCACGTGTGCGCGCGAGTGCGAGCCGCAGGCTTCGGCTTTTGAAGCCAGCGGCGACATCACTCATTGTTTGCGCGGTCTACCCTTCCATCAATGGGCCGCCGTGCTGGAACGCGCGCGAGTGGTCGTGACCGTCGATACGGGTGCTACGCACGTCGCAAGCGCCGTCCATCGGCCGACGCTGGTGGCCTTCGAACACGCGTACTTTCGGCTAAACTCTCAAGAGTGGTCGCCATACGGCGTGCCTCACGTCTTGGTGCGCAAACCGGCACGCGCCGATCCCGATCTGCTCGAACGATTCCGCCACGAAATCACGACCGGCGTCGCCGCCTTGATGCATGCCTGATATCTCGGTCGTCATCCCGACCTACAATCGTCTCGACACGCTCTCGCGCGTGTTGCCGACGCTCCTGAGCCAGGACCTCGAACCTTCGCGGTACGAGCTGCTCGTCTGCGACTCGAACTCGACCGACGGTACGGCCGAGTTTCTTGCCGCCGTCGCGCAGACCCATGCGAATGTCCGTCACCTGGCGGGGCCGTATAGCGGCCGGGCAGCGGCTCGTAACGCGGGAATCTCGCAGGCGCGTGCCGGCGTCGTCGTTTTCAACGACGCCGACATCTTCGCGTCGCCCGATCTCCTCTCGACGCATCTGCGGCGTCATGAGAAGCGAACCGGTATTGCCGTCGTCGGATTGGAGGTTCAAGTTCGCGATTTCGAAGAGTATGAGTACAAGCGAGATCATCCCGATGCGCGCGGGCATTTGCATCCGCCATCGCGAAGAAAACTTTCGTGGCTTTATTTTCTTACCGGGAACGCATCGGTGCGACGTGCGGACCTGCTCCGCGCCGGCTGCTTCGACGAGAGTTTCACCGGCTACGGCCACGAGGACCTGGAGCTCGGCTACCGCTTGCAGAGGCTCGGCATCGAGATCGTGTACGAGCCGCTTGCGGTGAACTACCATTGTCAAGACGTTGCATACGGGGATCAAAAGGAAAAAATGCGGCTGGCCGGACGCTCGACCGCGCGCTTCTATCGCAAGCACCCGCACGTAAATGTGATGTTCAATTTGGGCATGACTCCTCTATCGCTTTGGTCGCACTCAGCGCTTACACGGATGCCGCTTCTGCTTGGTGCCATCGCGCGGAGCGCGGAGCGCTCGCGGCTCGCGCGCGAGTTTTTGCTTCAGTACCACTACGTCTCCGGGATAAAGGAAGCTCGTGACGAGAGATAAGTTTTCGTGCGGCGCCCTGCGCGCCGCCGATGCGGGCAAGACGATCGAACTTTGCGGTTGGATCAATCGCCGTCGCGACCACGGCGGTTTGATATTCGTCGACCTCCGCGACCACGAAGGCGTGACGCAGATCGTTTTCGATCCGGGGCATCCGAGCTTTGTCCAGGCCGAGCATCTGCGCAACGAAGACGTGCTGCGCGTTCGCGGCTCGGTTCGTACCCGGCCGGCCGGAACCGAGAATCCGCGACTCGCAACGGGCGACGTCGAAGTGGCGATCGACGAGCTGGAAATCCTCAATCGCTCGCTCGTTCCGCCGTTTCAAGTCAACGCCGACGAGGCCGTCGACGAGAACCTTCGCCTCGAGTATCGTTATCTCGACCTGCGCCGTCCGCGGATGCAGGAGAACATCCGTTTGCGGCACCGCATCATCAAGGCGATGCGGGACTTCTGCGACGAGCGCGGGTTTGTCGAGATCGAGACGCCGATGCTGATCAAGTCGACGCCCGAAGGCGCGCGCGACTACCTCGTTCCCAGCCGTCTCTATCCCGGGTCGTTCTATGCGCTACCGCAGTCGCCGCAGATGCTCAAGCAGATCTCGATGATTGCGGGCTTCGGCCGCTACATGCAAATTGCGCGGTGCATGCGCGATGAGGACCAGCGCGCCGATCGTCAGCCGGAGTTCACACAGCTCGACGTCGAGATGTCGTTCTGCACGCAGGAGGATGTTCTCGAGACGATGGAATCCTGCATGCGTTACGTCTGGCGAACGGTGCTCGGCATCGAGCTGCCGCCGTTCGCGCGGCTGACGCATCAAGAAGCGATCGCAAAATACGGACTCGACAAGCCGGACCTGCGCTTCGGCCTCGAACTCGCCAATGTCGGTGCGGTCTTTGCCGCGACTGAGTTCGTCGTCTTTAAATCGGCGATCGAGAGCGGCGGCGCGGTCGTGGCGTTGCGCTATCCTGGGGGCGCGGCGCTCTCGCGGCGCGACTTCGACAACTTGACCGAGATGGCCAAACAGTTTGGCGGCAAAGGGATGATCTGGATCTCGCTAGCGCCCGATGGGATGAAATCCTCAGCTGCAAAGTTTCTCGCAGACGCCGACGTTGCAGCCGTTACCGCGGCGGTCGCAGCCGAAGCGGGGGACGCGATCCTGCTCTTTGCCGACACGGCGGCGCTCGCGCATGCGGTCGCCGGGAAGATGCGCAACGAGATCGGGCAGCGATGTCATTTGCGCGACCCGCAGAACTTTGCTTTCGGTTGGGTGACCGGCTTTCCGTATTTGGAAATCGACGAGGAGAGTGGAAAGCCGGCGCCCGCGCACCACGCGTTCACGGCGCCGGCGCCGGGCGATTGGGCACTGATCGATCGAGCCCCGATGGAGATGCGCGCCCAGCATTATGATCTCGTGCTCAACGGATGGGAGCTCGGCTCGGGCTCGATCCGAATCCACAAGCCCGAGGAGCAGCGCAGAATCTTCGAAATGTTGGGCTTGAGCGCGGATCAGATCGAGGAGCGTTTCGGATTCTTCGTGCGCGCGCTCGAATACGGCGCCCCTCCCCACGGCGGAATGGCGCTGGGCATCGATCGCATCGTGATGATCGCCTGCGGCGAGGAGAACATTCGCGAGGTTATTGCGTTCCCGAAGAATCAAGGCGCTCGGGATTTGATGATGGATGCGCCGAGCCCGGTGCCGGATCAGCTGATCGCCGACCTGCACCTCCGGCGCGCGCCAGAATCTCCTTCGCGCGGGTAAAAATCGCGTCGAACATCGCAACGGTCAGCTTACCAGTGTTCGTATTCTGCCGGCTCGGATGGTATGTGGCCAGCAGCGAGACCGTGCGGCCGTCGCGCACCGCGTCGACCGCGGCGCCGTGGGCGAAGACCGGCTTACCCACGAACGCAAAGCCTTGCTGCGCGAGTGCTCGGACGATTGCGTTAAAGCCGATCGCTCCTAAGCCGACCGCGACGCGTAGTCGCTCGAGCGCCTCGAACTCCTCGACGAGAAACGAAAAGCAGTTGCGCAGCTCCTGCGGCGTCGGTTTGTTCTGCGGCGGAGCGCAGCGCGCCGCAGCGGTGATGAAGCAATCGCGCAGCTCCAATCCGTCGAAGCGGTCGCGCGCGACCGGCGCCGATGCGAAGCCGGCGCGGAAGAGCGCCGGGTAGAGAAAGTCGCCCGACGCGTCACCGGTAAAGGGGCGTCCGGTACGATTGCTGCCGTGAGCTCCCGGAGCGAGCCCGACGAGCACTAGGCGCGCGTCTGAGTCGCCGAAGCCCGGCACCGGCTTCCCCCAATAGCTGCAGTCGCGATGCGCGCGCTTCTTTTCGCGCGCGACTTGCGCGGTGTAGGCCCGGAGCTCCGGGCAGCGCCGGCAGCGCACGACGGCGGCCGAAATTGCCGCGATGTCCCGCACGCTTTCGGTCCTTAGGAGCCGGCCAGCACGTCGGCGAACTCGACGCCGACCGGCGCCACGACGTAGGCGATGCCGTCGTTGCGTTGCCAAATCCGCTCGATTGCCGCGCGCGGATAGACGACGCGTACGTTTGGAGCGGCGGGATCGTTGATCGCGCAATCGCCGCCGCGCGTAAACCCGCACAGCACGGCGAGATGACCGTCGGAGTGTGGCAACGGCGCGCCGGGCAGCTCCCCGGGACCCCACGAGTATGAAATGGCCAGCGGGAGATTACGCTCGATCAAACGTTGGGCGTGGTCGAGATTGCGCAGATGCGCTACGACGGCTCGAAAGCCAAGCCTGCCGCTGTAGGCAACGTTGAAGGCCCAGTTTCCAGTGCCGTTGTAGGCGCGATCAAAAACCCCGAGTGCGGCTCGCTCGAGGGGGAGATCGATACCGTGGTAGGCGTGAATCATGGAAAGGCTGGCGGGGCTGCAGAGTCCGCGTTCTGCCTTCGTCGGATTCGTCGACGGATATTGCGAGCGCGCCGGTACGTCGAGAATGAACGCGTCTCGCGCGTAGGGGAGCGACGGCCGCGAATGCACGGGAGCGGAGAACGCGAGCAGCTCGAATCGGACGCCTGGCGCCCGCACTTCGATCCCGTCGAAGGGCTGCAAAGCGGAGATCACGTCAACGTCCACGTTGGTGCCGGCGTGCGCGGGGCTCAACGACGTAGCGGCATCGCTTTGCCACTCCGAGTGATCGAGCCAGTCGCCGTCGGTTTGATGCGCGCGCAGCAGACGAAATGCGATCCGTCCTTTGGGCGCGAGAGTGTTCCAACTCAATACCCCGGTCCGCGTCGGTTCGAAGAAGAGCGTCGCGCCGCCCTGCGCCCCCTGCGCCTGCGCGAAAGCGGGAGCACTTAAATTTGCCACTGCCACGCGTTCCATGTGTCGCCGATGAATGCCGCTGGAACGTAGTTCTTTAGATCGTCGTTGATCGCCGTATAATCGGTCTCCCAACTGAAGAAGACGGCCGGTACGAGCTCGCGGATGCGCTCCTCTTCGCGCTGGTAGAGTCGCTTGCGCGCCGCGATGTCGAACGTGCTCGCCGCCGCCAAGCTCGTCGCATTCACAATAGGATCGTCGAGCCACGAAGTGTTCGCGCCGTGCGGCGGAATGAAGGCGCCGGCCCAGCTGCCGGAGTTATCCGGATCCGGTCCGTTCGTTTCGACGGACCACTCGAGATCGTACTTGCCCGTGTACAGGGGCCCCTCCATCGCAAAGAGATAGCTTCCGGGATAGTTACGAACCGCGACGTCGATGCCGACGGTGCGCAGCATCGATTGGATCAGCACCTGCGATTCGGTGTTCTCTTGATGCCCTGTCGTCGCGTAGATGCTTAGATGCATCGCGAGCGCGCCTTTGTGGAGAATGCCGCCGGCGTCCGGCTTCCATCCGGCCGCCGCGAGCAGGCGCTTTGCATCGGCCGGATCGTAGCGGTAGGGCGGCAACGTGGGCGCGGCCCAAAGTTCGGGGTAGATATCCGAGACCGCGAGTGAGTCCAGCCCGTGATATACCGTCGCCTCGATGCGCCTCCAATCGATCGCCTCGGCAATTGCGCGGCGTACGCGCACGTCGACCAGTTGCGGACGGCTCAGATTAAGTCCGAGGTGCCTCCAGTTCGCGATCGTCCGGCGCTTCACGGTGATGCCGGAGATGCTTTGCAGACGGGCGATGTCGTTAACGTTAACGGTTGGATAGACGTCAACGTCGTGCGTTACGAGCTCGTTAAAGAGGGTATTGACGTCGGGAACGACCTTCCACACGACTTCTTTGAGGCGGGGCGGCCCGCGAAAATAGCGGCGGTTCGGCACGAAGGTCAACGAGCTTCCGTGGCTCCATCGCTCGAGCACGAAGGGTCCGCTGGAGAGCGGCCTTTCGTTGAAGCTCGCCTGGCGCAGGTTGCCGCCCTTCGCAAGCAGATGCGCAGGCATCGGCGGATATGCGGCACCGCCGATCGCGAGAATTCCCAGGACTGCGACGTTCGGCCGTTTGAGCACGATAACGATCGTGTAGGGATCCGGTGCGCTTGCGGAGGCAATATCGTCCCACCCGTACGTCGTCTTGACGGCATTGAGCGGATTTCGGACGGCGTTATAGGTGAAGAGCCAATCGGCCGCCGTTAGCGGAGCGCCGTCTGCCCATACGACGCCTTTGCGCAGATGCACGAGGATCGTCTTGCCGTCGCGGCTGATCCCGCCGTTTCGCAATGTCGGCACCTGGGTCGCCAGGTCGGGGATGTAGTTTCCCTGCGCGTCGTAACGCAGGACGAACGAAAAGAGCAGGCCGACGATCGCGTCGCTGGCGGCGCTGTGCGCATACATCAGGTTGAGACTGTCGGGCTCTTCGTCTTCACCGATGCGCAGGACGCCGGGGATCGTCCAGGAGTTCCGTTCGCCCTTTGAAGGTGCGGCCGCTCTCGAGCAACCGGAAGCTGCGACGAGCAGCGCCAGCGCAGCCGCCGCGATACTGGCGGAGTTCACGATTCGCGTCGAGCGCCTAGCGGCTGCCGTTTGACGATGCGTGCAGAGATCTGCGAGTAGAAATTATCGGCACCAAAGCGGACGACGTCGCCGGCGGGCAGTTGTGTTTCGTCGTGCGCCCGCGCGATTTCGGCGCGAGCCTGCGTCTCGCTCAAGCCGCGGGTGTTCAGTGCGATGCCGATGACCGGCGCGGGCTTGACCGTTTCAAGCAAGGCCTCGTGAACGGCGATCAGCTCTTTGTAGCGTAGAACCGGCGTTGCATAGGACTCGATGCGAACGCGGCTCGGATCGCAGACGAGGAGCAACGCATCAGGAGCGCACCCGGTCATCAACGCGAGCGTGACCGGTGCGTAGGCCGGGTGATTGATCGCTCCCTGTCCCTCGACGACGATGAGATCGGCGCCTTCATGGGCCGCGTAGAGCACGAGTTGTTCGGCGGCGCCCGCCGCGAAATCGGCGATGACGCGATCGACCGAAATTCCCCAGCCTGCGATGATGATACCGGTCTGACCGGTTGGCACAAATCGAGCGTTCTTACCCGATGCGCGTGCGGCCGCAACGAGCTCGAGTGCGACCGTCATCTTACCGACCGCGCAATCGTTACCGACCGTGAGAAGAACCGGCGCCTGCACCTGGTACGCGTCGCCGGAAAAAAGCGGTACCTCGGGGGGCTCGCGGACATCCCAGATCGCCGTGCCCGCGGCGCGCGCATCCCTTCGAAACTCGCGATCGATTCCGAGCATCTCGTGCAGGCCACTGACGATCTCGAGTTTCGCGGCGATTGCTTGCGAGACGGCCGCGCGCCAATCGGGTGGAAGGCCGCCGCCCTTAGGCGCGGTTCCGATGAGCAGCGACGTCGGAGCGAGTGCCAGTGCCTCGAGGACGCTGCCGACGATGGGAACGTCGCTGTCGAGGTAGGCAAGCACGTCGCGCACGCGCCGCCCGGCGTGCGTCGGGTCGATCACCGCCACCACCTCGTCACTTCCGTAGCGAATCACCCCGTGCGCCGTCTTGGCGTCATGTTCGAAGCGATCCGGAGCGAGAACTGCGTAACGTCGCGTCACCGCAACGCCACCTCGCGGACGCCCAGCCCGGGCGCGTCGGGAATCAGTAGTTTGCCCGCCTCGTAGCACACTCCGGTGAATGGGTCGCGTGATATCAAGAGCGGGCCGTCGAGATCCGCCCAATCCGCCAGCGGCGCGACGTGGGCGGCGGCCGTCGCGGCGATTGCGCTCTCGACCATGCAGCCGAGCATGACCTTCAACCCCATCGCGCGCGCGGTGTGGATCATCGCCAGCGCGCCCCGAATACCTCCGGCCTTAGCGAGCTTAACGTTGACGCCATCGACGCAACCGTATAACGGCGGAAGGTCGCTTGCGACGAGACAATCTTCATCGGCGACGATCGGTATCGAGACGCGGTCGCGAATCGCTCGCAGCCATTGCGGGTTGCCGGCGACGACGGGCTGTTCGCAGAACTCGATCTCGAAGCGTTGCAGTTCGCGCAAAATCGTAATCGCCTCGTCCACGTTCCAACCTTCGTTGGCGTCGAGACGAAGTGCGCCGCCGTAACGTCCCCGGATCGCCGCGACGATCTCGACCTGTTCGGAGAGCGTGCCGGCTCCGAGCTTGACTTTGAGAATCGGATAGTGCGCGGCCTCGTCGACTTTGCGCAGCATCATCTGCGGGTCGGCGATGCCGATCGTGAACGAAGTCAACGGCGCGTGCGACGGATCGAGACCAAGCAGCGCGTAGAGCGGTTTGCCGAGCTCTTTGCCAATCAGATCGTGGAGCGCGAGGTCGAGTCCCGCGCGAGCCGCCGCGGGAATCTCCGCGTGCAACAGCGATTCGAGGCGGAAGGGATCGTCGCAGGCGAGCGGATGCGCCCCGAAGTACGCAATGACGCTCTCCACCGACTCCCCGTAACGTTCGATCGGCGTGGCCTCGCCGATGCCCTCGAGATCGGCAGCTCGAACGCGGACGACTGCGGTACGCGCGATCGCTTCTTCGCCGCGCGCGATCTTGAAGACGTGTACGAGCGGCAGCTCCATCGCGCAGACCGAAATCGAGAGCGAAGACATCGGCCTCGCACTTCGTGGGCGGACCGGCTTCTACCGGCTTGGCCTTTGGAGGCCGAGCCACTTGACTCACGGTGGTACGGTAGAGGGGCTCGACTGCGCTTAGCGCGCAGCGAACGTAGGTACCGAACCGACTTATACTACCTAGGGAGCATCAGCTCCGGATACGACGGAGCGGCGGGCTCGAGATGCCTGCCCCAAACCGGCGCCCGGGCCGCACCCACCTGCGAGAATGCAGGTTCGTACCGCGTACGCAAGACGCTATTTGTGGTTGAGTTCTTTGTATTGGGTGCATAGCGCGTCGCGCCACGTAGCGATCGCGCCCGCAAGATGGTCCGTCGTTGCCGCACCCGAGGCCTCGTCGATGGCAACGTATCCGCGAAAATGTGCGAAAGCGTGTGTTGCCGCGGCGACCGTTTGCTCTGTTTGTTTGCGCAGATCGCTCCACAGTAAGACGGTGTTGGACGCGAGAGCTTGCGCGTCGCTGGCAGCGTCGAGCTCCTGCGGATCGGGTCCGTACCGCAGCCAGGCGGAGTCGGTCTCTTTGACCACGCGCTTGCAATCTTGAGTCCCGGCGGCAAACGTATTGCGGGCGTTACGTAAAGCCAACGTGACGTTGAGGCGCTTTGCCAGCGACGTGGCGAAGGCGAGCCGCTCTAACTGTTCGCTCCAGGAGCATTCGGTCTGGAGTGCGAGCGGGGCCGCGATCAGCGGCGCGCCGAGGAAGGCCGCGTCGCTGAGAACCTTCGTCACGCGTTCCGGTTCCGAGCTAAAGAAGCTCGAGTCGCTAATCGCGGCAATCGAGAGGCCCCAGTCGGTCGCCATCTTCTTGATCTGCGCGAGGTAGTCGTCGTCCGGTCGCGGAAAATGCCGCACGTCTAAGACGACGCCGTCGCAACCCAACTCGCGCGCGCACAGGTCCAAGAACTCGAGTTGCGTGAGCTCGCCGCTCTCGATCCCGCGGTGGAGGGCACCGCTCGCGCAGGCAAGCTTCATCGGCCTCGGATTTTCGACCGCTCGCCGTTACTCACCCTCATCGGTGCACCGAAGGTCACCGGGGCGCAAACCCCCAAAGACCTTTGATAGTGGAAATTCTGACGCCGACTCACATCGAAGGGGGCGACCCCGAAGTCTTTGCCGCCATCGCGGGCGAGGAGCGGCGGCAAAGAGAGAACCTGGAACTTATCGCTTCGGAGAACTATGCAAGCCGGGCGGTACGCGAAGCAAACGCCTGCGTGATGACCAATAAATATGCGGAGGGTTATCCGGGCAAGCGATATTACGGCGGCTGTCAATGGGTCGACGTCGCCGAAACGCTCGCGCTGGAGCGGCTCAAACAGATCTTCGGCGCAGATCATGCCAACGTCCAGCCGCACTCCGGCGCTCAAGCGAACATGGCGGTCTTCATGGCCCTCTTGCAACCCGGCGACACGGTTCTCGGAATGTCGCTCGCCCACGGCGGCCATTTGACTCATGGAACCAAGGTCAGCTTCTCAGGAAAGCTCTATAATGCAATCGCCTACGGGGTCCGTAAAGACACCGAGTTAATCGATTTCGATCAAGTTCGAGCGCTCGCTCGCGAACATAAGCCGAAACTGATCGTAGCCGGCGCGAGCGCGTATCCCCGCGTAATGGAGTACGAACCATTTCGCGAGATCGCGTCGGAGATCGGCGCGGCGCTCCTCGTTGATTTTGCGCACATCGCGGGACTCGTCGCGGTTGGGCTGCACCCCTCGCCGGTACCGCTGGCCGACTTCGTGTCGTCGACGACCCACAAAACGCTGCGCGGCCCGCGCGGCGGCTTCGTCCTTTGCACGCAGAACTGGGCGCTAGCCTTGGATAAGAGCGTCTTTCCCGGGATTCAGGGCGGCCCGCTGATGCATACGATTGCCGCAAAAGCGGTGGCGTTTGGCGAGGCGTTGCAGCCCGATTTCAAGACGTACCAAGAGCGGGTCGTGAAAAATGCTCGCGTTATGGCCGAGGAGTTCATGCAAGCGGGACTTCGTTTGGTGGGGGGAGGAACCGACACGCATCTGATGCTCGTCGACGTCTCGGTCAAGGGCCTAACCGGAAAGGCGGTCGAGGCCTACCTCGACGAGATCAACGTCACGGTCAACAAGAACGCGATTCCCTTCGACACGCAGAAGCCCATGGTCGCCAGCGGCATTCGAATCGGCACGCCGGCGATCACGACGCGGGGTTTTGGCGCGCAAGATTGTCGCGAAGTGGCCCGCATCATTTGCGACGCCCTCGACGACATCGAAGAGCGTCGCGAGATTGCGCGGCTCGGGGGACGGGTTCGCGAGTTGACCTCGCGCTACGACGTCCCTTAGCCGGTCTGACGACGTGCGCCCCGGCTGGGACGAGTATTTTATGCAAATCGCGCACACCGTCAGCACGCGTGCGACCTGCCCGCGAGCCTCGGTTGGTTGTGTTTTAATGCGCGCGCACCGCATCTTGACGACCGGCTACAACGGGGCGCCGCGCGGCGTCGCTCACTGCACGGAGGTAGGTTGCACGCTAATCGGCGAGCATTGCCTTCGAGCGACGCACGCCGAAGCCAATGCGGTGGTGCAAGGCGCGCTGCACGGTGTCAGTCTGCAAGATGCCACGGCCTACTGTACGCACCAGCCGTGCGTGAACTGTTCGAAGCTGCTCATCAGCGCGGGCGTGACGAGAATCGTTTACGACCAGCCGTATCCCGACGCGGTCGCGAGTCAGTTGCTGGCTGAAGCGGGAGTAGCTCTGGTAGCGTTTTCCACCCTCGAGGGCGTCCGCGGTTGAGTCGCCACTTGCTTACTGCGGGCACGATTTATGCCACGGCCTTTGTCATCGCGGCCGTGGTTAGCTTGCTGGCGACGCCGCTGGTCGTGCGGCTTGCCAACCGTCTGGGAATCGTCGACCGCGACGCCGGCGAGCGTCGAATGCACGACACGCCGAAGCCGCGCGTGGGCGGAATTGCAGTCTTCTTCGGCTTCTCGTTTGCGCTTTTCGCCGTTCTGGGCGTGTCGATGACGTCGCCGGTGCGGTTGCTGCCGGCGGCCGATCAGTTCGATGCGGTCCACCGCCTCGTGGGCCTGCTCTTTGGAAGCTTGTTGATCGTCGGCGTCGGCGTCTGGGACGACGTGATGCAGATGCGTCCTCGGAACAAGCTCGTCGCTCAGACCGTCGTGGCCTTGATCTCGATGTTGTACGGCTTCATCATTCCGGGCATCACCAATCCGTTCGACCATAATCCCGGAACCAACTGGATCGATTTTCCGACGTGGGTGGCGGTTCCGGTTACGCTGATCTGGTACGTCGGCATGATGAACGCGATCAACTTTCTCGACGGCCTCGACGGCCTGCTTGCGGGCGTCGCCGCGATCTCGAGCGTCTTTCTCTTTGTCATCGCGGTGCTGCACGCAAACCCCGTCGTCGCGCTGGTCGTGGTCGCGCTGGCGGGTGCCGCACTCGGCTTTCTGCCGTATAACTTCAATCCCGCGCGAATCATCCTCGGCGACTCGGGATCGCTCTTCATCGGTTACGTGTTCGGTACCGTTTCGATCATCGGCGCGAGCAAGACCGCGATTGCGATCAGCGTCGTGGTGCCGTTGCTCGTGTTGGCGCTGCCCGTGCTCGATACGGCAGCGGCCATCGTGCGCCGCGCCAGCAGCGGCAAGCGCATCACCGAAGCGGATCGCGGCCACTTTCACCATCAGTTGATTTTCCGCTTCGGCCTCAACGTTCGCCAGGCCGTGCTGGTTCTCTATGCCGTCTGCTTGGCATTGGGCGCGGTCGCCCTCTTCTTCTCGGGCGAGTTCACGCACGTCTTTCGGCACGCAACCTAGCCAATGACCGACGCGTTGCGTGTGATGAGCGTGTTCGGGACGCGCCCGGATACGATCAAGATGGCCCCCGTCGTTCGCGCTTTACAATCGCATCCGGAAATAGTTGCGTGCGTTTGCGTTACCGCCCAGCACCGCCAAATGCTCGACGATCTGCTCGAGTTCTTCGCGATTACACCCGACTACGATCTCAACGTGATGACCGAAGATCAAAGCCTCACGGAGATCACGACGCGCGTGCTGATCGGTATGGAACCGGTGCTGCGCGAGGCGCGTCCCGACGTCGTCCTGGTTCACGGCGACACGACGACGAGCGCGGCCGCGGCGCTCGCGGCTTTCTATCGACGGATTCCGGTAGGCCACGTCGAGGCCGGATTGCGCACGAGCAATCGCTGGCTGCCGTATCCCGAAGAGATGAATCGTCGCCTGACGGCGACGCTCGCGACCTACCATTTCGCGCCGACCCTCTTGGCTCGCGAACATCTGCTCGCAGAGAACGTAGCGGCCGCCGACGTCGTCGTGACCGGAAATACGGTCATCGACGCGTTTCTCGAGACGGCGGCACGCGACGATCTTTCCCTTCCGCCCCGGTGGTCCGAGCTCGACTCGACAGCGCCGGCGATCGTCGTGACCGCGCACCGCCGTGAGAACCACGACCATATGCGGGAAATCTGCGAGGCGTTGCGCGCGATTGCCGAGCTGCCGTCGAAGCCCCAGCTTTACTGGCCGGTGCATCCGTCGCCGCGGGTCGCGCCCATCGCGCGCGAAATTCTCGGGGGGATCTCCGGAGTCGTGCTGGTCGATCCGATCGATTACGGCGAGATGGTCGCCGCCGTGAGAGGATCGGCTTTCGTTCTTACCGATTCGGGCGGTCTGCAAGAAGAAGCGCCGTGCATCGGCAAACCGGTGCTCGTGATGCGTGAGGAGACCGAACGTCCGGAGGGTCTGGCCGCGGGGACGCTAGCCCTCGTGGGTCACGACCGCGAGCGCATCGTCGGTGCGGCGCGCCAGCTGCTCGAGGACCGCGTCGCCTACGCGGCGATGGCGCACGCGCGTAATCCCTACGGAGACGGCCGGGCGGCCTCGCGAATCGTGAAGTGGCTGGCGGCGCGTCTGCGAGGCGGCGAGTACCCAGAGCCCTTCGAAGCCCAAGCGACCGTCGCACAAGGCTCGTGAGGGTCGTTCTGCCGGTGCTCTTTGCCGGCGGGAGTTTTGCCGGTGCGGCGATCCTCGGCCTCCTGTTGGGAGTCGCGGCGGGTCAGCGACTGAGCGCACCACTGCTTGTCCCTGCCGGCTTGATGCTTGGGCTAATCGTCGGAGGCTACGCCGCGCTTCGGTTGCTGGCGAAGTCCATGGAATGATGCCGGCGACCGGCGGGAAGGATATGGCTCTCGCGGCTTACTACCGTCTCAAATGGGGCGTGGCCGCTGGATCGTTCGCGGTTGCCGCGGTCGTCGCGCTGTTGCTGGTTCCGTTCGTTTGGTTTGCCGGTCTCGCGCTCTTGATCGGAGCCACGTGCGGGATTGCCAATATGCTTGGCATAATGCGGGGGAGCGAGCGACTGGTGGAAACGCGCAGCGCCGTTTTCTTTGGGATAAGTAGTTTACCGCGGCTGGCGGCCTTTAGTATAGTAGCCGCGGCGTTAGCGGCCCGCGGACCTTGGTGGTCGCTCGGGCCATTTCTTGCCGGTTTCTTTATTCCGCTCGCCGCGTACGCCTGGGGCGCGTTGCGAGTCTTTCGACGGAAGCCTTAACGGATCAAATATCGGTGCACGAACAGATCGGCGAACACCACCTTTGGCAGCTCCCGGTACTCGGACCGGTGCATGCCGACACCATCGTGACGACCTGGCTCGTCATGATCGTCGCTTTGCTTTTCTTCGGGTGGATCGGCGCCAGCTATCGGTCGCCCTACGTCACGAAGCGCCAAGCCGTTCTGGAAGCCGTTTTCAACTACATGGCCGACCTAGTCACGAGCGTTCTCGGAGAGGGCGGAGAGCCGTTCGTTCCGTTTTTCGTCGCGCTCTTTCTCTTCATTTTCCTGCTCAATCAGTTCGGCATCGTGCCGCTCAAGGAGTTTGGACTGCCGTTCGGAGGATCGCCAACGGCCGACCTCAACACCGTCGTTCCGCTGGCGCTCCTCGTCTTCTGCATGATCCAGGTCGCGGCGTTCCGTAAGAAGGGCTTCGCGTACCTCGGGCACGCCTTTAAGCCGTTCCCCGTGCTTTTCCCGATAAACGTCCTGGACGAGATTCTTCGCCCGATAACGCTGGCCGCACGACTCTTCTTCAACATCTTCGTTGGCGAGCTGCTTTTCATTATCGTCACGTCGATCATCCTCGCGCGAATCAAAATCGGAGCGTTCAACCTGTCATTCGGCGTGGCCGTCGTGCCTTTTCTGATTCAGTTTTTCAACTTCTTCGTTGGAACGATCCAAGCTTTCGTCTTTACGCTGCTGGCAATCGTCTATCTCTCGCTGGCGCTTGCCGACGACCATTAGAAAGGAACGTCCTTGAATCCAGAAGCATTAATCGCAGCCGCAGCGCTGATCTGTTTCGGCATCATCATTTCAGGCGTGGCATTTGGTTCGGCCGTGGGTGATGGTACCGTCGCCGCGAAAGCGGTCGAATCGATCTCTCGCCAGCCCGAAGCACGGCCCAATATTTTTCTGTTCATGTTTTTGGGCGTCGGCGTCCTGGAGGCCGTCCCGTTCATCGCTATCGCGCTCTCCTTCTACATTTTACTCGTGGTCGCGAAGGTTCCGGCGATCGTCAGCGCTTTGGTGAAGTAAGCTACATGTCGTTTTTGTCCGTCGATTGGCAGGACGTAGTCGTGCAGTTGATCAATTTCGCGATTTTTTTCGCGATCTTGAACGTCGTCTTCTTGCGACCCGTCTCGGCGGCGATTCGACGGAGGCGCGAGTATATCAATAGTCTCGTTTCGGATTACGACCAGCACCAAGCCGAGGCGCACAGTCTGCGCGAGCAGGCCGAGGCGGTTCGGGCCTCGGCACGGCTCAAAGCGGAGCACCGCGTCGCGGCGGCGCGGGCTCAAGCGTCCAACGAGGCGGCGGAGTTGGCAACCCGCTACTCGCAACGGGTCCAAAGCGTCGTCGAGGACGCGCAGCAAACCGCGCAACGCGAGCTCGATGAGGCTCGGGCGGGCGAATCGGAGGCGGCGCGAAGAGTGGCGGCCTTTATGCTCGATCGAGTTCTTCCGGAGGGATCGGGATGAACGACGAACGCCTTTATCTCGAGATCTCCATCTGGAGTCAGGTCGTTTCGTCGATTCTCTTTATCGGCGCGCTCGTTTTTATCTGGAACAAATGGATACTGCCCGTCGTTATGGCCGCGCAGGCGCGCAGCAACGCGCAGATCGCGGAATCGGAGCGCCATCGAGATGAGGCTAAAGGTGCCCTTGGTGCTTTGCGTGAGGAGATCGACAGCGCGCGACGGGATGCCGAACTGATCGAGCAGCGAGCGGAGCTTCACGGTCAACGCGAGCGCGAGACGATCCTCAAAGATGCAACCGAAACCGGCGAGCGCGCCCTGCGCGATGCCGGCGGGGAGCTAGAGCGCGCGCGGGCGGCGGCCGGCTTGCGGCTTCGCGACGAGCTCTTGGAGCACGCGCTGAAAATAGCGCGGCACGACGCCGCGCAGCGCGTCGGTCCCGCGCTCGACTCGCGCCTGGTCGAGCGTTTCGTCGGTTCGCTAGAGGAGATCGCCGGTGGTTAATCGCACGCTCGCGCGCCGCTACGCCATCGCGGCGATCGGCGTTGCCGAGGAACGCGGCGCCGTCAAGCGCGTCGGCGCCGATTTAGCGGCGGTGGCGCAGGCCATCGGCCCGCACGGGTTGGTCCACGACTTTTTCGTCGCGCCGGTAATCGAGCGCCGCGAGAAAGAGCGCGTCCTGACGCAAGCATTCGAGAACCGAATCGACCCGGTCGCACTCCACACGCTCTTGCTGTTGGTCCGCAAGCGCCGTGAGGCTTTGCTCGGTGCGATCGTCGAGGAGTACCTTGCGTTGGAGCGAGCCGCGCGCGGCGCGGAGACGATGGATTTAGAATCCGCGAGAGCGCTCGACGCTGCCGAATATCGGGATTTGATTGAGAGACTCGAGCGCCTCTACGGTAAAAAGTTCGAAGTGACGCAGCGAGTCAACGCCGATCTCATCGGCGGCCTGCGCCTCCTGATCGGGGATCGCCGAATCGACGCGACCGTTGCCGGTCGCCTCGATGCTCTCGCCCGCCAACTCCACACAACGGCTGGGAGCCTGTAGGCTCCTAAGAAAGTTGATGCATGATAAACGCTGACGAAATCGCCAGTATTCTCAAAGCGCAGATCGAGCAGTTCAAGTCCGAGATTCAAGAGGATGAGGTTGGCACGGTCATCTCCGTCGGCGCGAACCTCGCTCGCGTCTACGGATTGCGCGGCGTACGATCCTCGGAGCTGGTGGAGTTTGCCAACGGCCTGCAGGGCGTCGCACTGAACCTCGAAGAGGACAACGTCGGCGTCGTGATCATGGGCCCCGATTCCGAGATCAAAGAGGGCGACACCGTGCGGCGGACCGGCCGCATCGCCTCCGTGCCGGTCGGCGATGCGATGCTCGGCCGGATCGTCAATCCATTGGGCCAGCCCATTGACGGCAAAGGCGAGATTGCAACGACGCGTTTCCGTACGATCGAAAACGTCGCGCCCACCGTCGTGCAGCGGCAGCCCGTCAAACAGCCGTTACAGACCGGAATCCGCGTGATCGACGCCCTCATTCCCATTGGAAAAGGGCAGCGGGAGCTGATCATCGGCGATCGTTCGACCGGAAAGACCGCCATGGCCATCGATGCGATCATCAATCAGAAGGGGCGCGACGTACGCTGCGTTTACGTCGCGATTGGACAGAAGAGTTCGACCGTTGCCGCGCTAGCTCAAATTCTCGAGCAAAAGGGTGCGATGGCCTACACGACCATCGTCGCGGTGAGCCCGTCCGAAGCGGCGGCGCTTCGCTGGATGGCGCCGTTCGCCGGTTGCGCGATGGCCGAGG